>CAILKQ010000172.1 GCA_903834825.1 uncultured bacterium
CAAACATCCTGAATGAACCTTCCACTTCAGAAACCACCATGTGAGAAACGGCAAATTTTACATTGGAATGTACCTTGTCAACTTTCCATGTGATCTGGGCTACTGCACCTGAAGCTCCTAAAAGCAAAAACGCTGCAAGACTGAATAACTGTTTTTTCATTGTACTTGTTTTTGATGTTTAAACACTAAATTAATTCGTTTCACCAACATGGCAAAATGATTCCGTTAAGTTAGATAGATTTTTGGCCATTTTGTTCAATAAAAAGAAATTTTCCGACAAGCTGATTAATCCATAATTTTCCAAAAATTGAACATAATGGCCATGATAAAAAGGTACTCATTGTTTTTGCTGCTTGTTATGATCATCAGCAATGCCTCATTTGGACAAAAGATTGGTTTGGACCAATTCAAGTCCTGGAAACCCAGGAACATTGGACCTGCCGGAATGAGTGGCCGCATCACTGCAATCGACGCAGTAGTGGCAGATCCCAATACCATTTATCTTGGCGCTGCTTCTGGCGGCGTTTGGAAAACAACCAACCAAGGGGCCAGCTGGAATGCTGTATTTGAAGAACAACCTATTCTCAACATCGGTTCCATCGCCATCCAGCAATCCAATCCCTCAACCGTATGGGTAGGAACAGGTGAAGGCAACCCAAGAAACTCTATCAGCCTTGGAGAAGGGATGTACAAAACCATCGACGGCGGTAAAAGTTGGAAAAAGATGGGGCTTGAGAAAACCCGCAACATCCACCGCATCATTGTAGATCCTTCCAACCCCAATACCGTTTATGCGGGTGCCATTGGCAACCCTTATGCAGAGCATCCTGAAAGGGGTGTTTTCAAAACCACCAATGGTGGTGAAAGCTGGGACAAAATCCTCTTCACCAATGATACTTCCGGCGTAGCCGATATGATCATGGACCCATCCAATCCCAACAAATTGTTTGTGGCCATGTGGCAACACCGCAGAACGCCATGGAGCCTCAGCAGTGGTGGACCAGGCAGTGGTCTTTACATGACTTTTGATGGAGGAAAGAACTGGAAAAAATTAGGCGAAAAAGAAGGTTTGCCTGCTGGCAACCTTGGTAGGATTGGACTGGCCATTTCCCGCAGCAACCCCAACCGTGTTTATGCATTGGTGGAAGCAACAAAAAATGGATTGTACAAATCGGATGATGGTGGACAGACTTGGTCGCTGATGAACAGCAACCCTGAGTTTGTGTCTACCAGGCCTTTCTATTTTCAAGAAATCGCCTGCGATCCACAAAATGAAAACAGGCTTTGGCTGATCTATCAAATGATCGCAAAAAGCGATGATGCAGGAAAGAATTTTGACGTGGTCATTCCTTATAACGGCATTCATCCTGACCACCATGCTTTCTGGATTCATCCCACCAATCCTAATTTTATCATTGATGGAAACGATGGCGGAATCGGCATTACAAGAGACAAGGGCAAGACTTGGATCTTTGACGAGAAGCTGCCCGTGGGTCAATTCTACCATATTAATGTAGACAATGAAATGCCTTACAATGTGATGGGTGGCATGCAGGACAATGGCAGCTGGCGCGGCCCGGCCTATACCTGGATGAGTGGTGGCATCAAGAATTATTATTGGGACAACCTCTGGGGTGGCGATGGATTTGATGTGATGCCCGACAAGGACGATGCATCGTGGGTATTTGCCATGAGCCAGGGCGGATCTGTTGGCCGTTACAACGTTAAAACAGGCGAAAGCTGGTATGTTAAACCTCCTGCTCCAGACCTCAAAACCACCTTGCGTTTCAACTGGAATGCAGCCATTGCGCAAGATCCTTTCAGCAACTCTACCATCTACTTTGGCAGCCAGCACCTGCACCGCTCTACCAACAAGGGTGCTTCATGGGAAATCATCTCACCGGATCTTTCCACCAATGACAGTGCTAAAATCGACCAAAGGAACAATGGTGGTATATCGATAGACATCACTGGTGCAGAGAACTTCTGTACCATCATGACCATAGCCCCTTCATCCAAAGACAACAAGGTGATCTGGGCAGGAACGGATGATGGGAATGTGCAGCTGACCAAAGACGGAGGCAAGACCTGGACAAACTTCAGGGGTAAAATACCAGGGCTGCCTGTTGGCGCCTGGATTCCACAGATACAGGCATCAAAGTACAATGCAGCCGAAGCCTTTGTAGTAGCCAATGATTACAGAAGAGGCGATTTCAAACCCTATATTTTCAGGACCACCGATTTTGGAAAAACATGGACCAGGTTGGTTGACGAGAAAAAAGTCATCGGTTATGCCCTCTGTGTTTTGCAAGATCCAACAGAGCCCAACCTGATCTTTGCCGGAACAGAGCAGGGACTCTGGGTAAGCGTTGACAATGGTGCCAGCTTCCAGCAATGGAAGAACGGATATCCAAGTGTTTCCACCTATGACCTCGCCATCCAGGAGCGTGAAGCGGACCTTGTGATTGCAACCTTCGGACGCGCACTCTGGATCCTTGACGACATCAGGCCATTGAGAAAACTCGCTGCCAACAAGGGCATGTTGAACAAGGCCTTTGTGGCGTTTGACAGCCGCAATGTGGTGCAGGCCCAATTCAAGAATGCACCAGGATATGAGTGGAGCACCTGGGGCATCTGGGATGCTGAAAACAGGCCAGCCAATGCACCCATCTCTTATTTCATCAAAGCCTCTTCAGACACATCAGCAAAAGCCAAAAAAGATTCAGTTGTTGTAAAAATTTATAATGATAAAAATGAAGTGATCAGGAACCTGAGATGGGCTGCTGATTCAGGATTCAACAGGGCCTATTGGGGAATGGAAGAAAAAGGATTCCGCACACCTGGTAGTGGTGGCGGCGGAAGAAGAATGGGCGGAGGCGGCGGAGGCCGTGGAGGAGCAGAACCTGCAGGACAACAAGCCTTGCCAGGGATATACAAAGTGGTCATGGCCTATAAAGGCATCAGCGACTCTACCATGATCACGCTGCTGGATGATCCGAGATTGGGCAACAGAAACAACATCAAAACAGCACAGGCTGCACTGCGTGCTGAACTGAAGAAAAGCGGGGACCAGCTGATTGAGGCCATGGATTTGCTGACGGAAGCTGATGAGGCAAGTAAAAAAGTGGAAACCTATACCAAGGAGATGAAAGGTGCAACGGTGGATTCACTGAAAAAATCTACCAAGAAACTACAGGACGAGATCAAGGTGTTGAGAGAATTCATCAGTGGTACAACCCAAACCAAACAGGGCTATGGACAGGTTCCACAGATCACGGTCATGAACCAATACCAACAGGCAAACAGTGCCATCAGTTCAAAAGCAATTGAACCAGGCGCACAGGAAAAAATGCTGGTGGAAAGGGCAGCTGGCCTGATCAGTGAAGCTGTGAAAAAAGCAAATGCTTTCAAGGAAGGAAGCTGGAAAAAATACATGGAGCAGGTTGCTGCAACGAAGATGGATCCGTTTGGGAAATAGTCTTTTGGTTGAAAGGCATGGGTTGAGGAGCATTCCTTGACCCATGGCTTTTGATTAGTTCCTGTTCACCAAAAACTGAAAAGGCTTGATGGCATTGGGTTTCAGCACCTTTGAAATCGAGAGCTGATCATGAAAAATCTTAAACCGGTTGAGGTCAATGAGTTCATAGGCAACACAGAGTGCAGTGGTTGTTTCAACATGTTGCAACAGATTGTTCAGGACAGCAATTTCCATTTCAATGGAAATTTTATCCTGAACTTCATCCTTGCGGAGCAACAACAAATCCCTGGTTTGACGTTTCATAATTATTTCAATATCCCACAAAGCCTTTTTTGGGAGGACAGCCACAATTATTTTTGTTGCTGACACCACAAGACACCATGGTTGATATGCTTATTAATAAAAAAACAACTACAATTGTTCTCTTAAATGTACGTTTCATCTCATGCTAATGTACATTTTATGTAAATAAAAAATACAAATGCCCATCAATAATAACATATTATAAAAAAATTACTAATTCCTACTACTAATCAAATAGAAAAACCTTCTGCACTGATTGCCCCACTGGACTGGGGTTTGGGGCATGCCACCCGTTGCATACCCCTGATCAGTTACCTGCTTGAACGGGGATGGGAGCTTACACTCGCCGGGGAGGGAAATATAGCAGATTTGCTGACCAAGGAATTCCCCCAACTCAGGGTTATGCCCCTAAAAGGCTACCGCATCAGCTACCCCAAGAAAGGAGCATTGTTCATCCCAAAAATATTGATGCAAGTGCCTAAAATTGTTCGTTCCATCAAAAATGAACACCAGTGGCTGGATCATCAACTGGATTCCAACCAATGGGATTTGATCATCAGCGACAACCGCTATGGGCTCTATACAACCAGAACCAGGACTGTTTTTATCACGCACCAGCTGGGCATCATTTCAGGATTGGGAAGGATGGGTGATGGGCTGCTAAGGACCTTGCTATACAGATGGATCAACCGGTTCAACAGCTGCTGGATACCCGATGCTGCAGGGGACATCAATATCGCTGGAAAATTATCGCACCCATTGTCCATGCCGAACCATTATGCATTCATTGGGCCCCTTTCCCGGTTGAACAAAGCCAAGCCATTGGCAGGTGAACACTTGCTGGTGCTCTTGTCTGGACCGGAACCCCAACGCACCATCCTGGAAAATAAATTGATCGATCAGCTTTCCAACACAGATGAAACAGTGGTATTTGTCAGAGGACTGCCTTCTGCTGCGCCTTTGATGATGAACAGGGGCAGGATCCAATTTGAAAACCATTTGGATGCGAACGCACTGTCCGAGATGCTTTCCACTGCCAAAGCAGTGATTTGCCGCTCGGGCTATTCTTCTGTCATGGACCTGTTGAAACTGAAAAAAAGAGCCCTTTTGATCCCCACACCAGGACAAACGGAACAGGTGTACCTGGCAAAACACCTTGGCGCATTGCATTGGTTCGTGGTACAGGAACAAGCGCAGCTTGATCTGAAAAAAGGTATTGCTGCCGCATTGAGCCAAGAAATTGAATTTCCAGCCCTGGATTTTGAAGCCTTCAAAAAAGCTTTTGCGAATTTGGGCATCCAATAAACAGTTGTGCTATCATAGTACAAATTTTATTACCTTGACATTTACTAAAATCGAAACCAAAGCACATGAGAAAACTTTGTTTGACCATCCTTTTAGGATGCTTCAGTATCTCCCTTTTCTCCCAGTCCACCTTCCCAGTAAATGGTGTGGCAGACGAAAGGGAAACAACTTATGCCTTTAAAAATGCAACCATTGTCAAGGATGCACAAAGCACCCTGACCAATGCCACCATGATCGTTCGCAACGGAAAAATCATTGCCATTGGAACAGCGGTAACCATTCCTGCAGACGCCATTGTTGTTGACTGCACCGGCAAACACATCTACCCTTCTTTCATTGACCTCTTTGCCGACTATGGCATGCCTGCACAAGCACAGGCACAAGGAGGATTTGGAAGAGGAGGATTTGGCGCAGCACAGCTCAGCACTGGTACCAAAGGTGCTTTTGGCTGGAACCAGGCCATCAAAGCAGATGTCAACGCTGCAAACATATTTGTTACTGATGATGCCAAGGCAAAAGCCATGCGTGAGATAGGTTTTGGAGCGGTACTCACCCACCAAAAAGATGGTATCGCCAGGGGAACCGGTGCATTTGTTTCACTGGCCTCCATGAAAGAAAACATGGTGATCCTCAAAGAAAAAGCCTCTGCCCATTACTCTTTCGTTAAAGGCACTTCAACACAGTCTTACCCCTCTTCCATGATGGGCAATATCTCTTTGTTGAGACAAACTTACCTGGATGCCAAATGGTACAAGAAGAATACTGAAAAAGAAGGATTGAACCTCAGCCTCCTTGCATGGAACAATATCCAGGGACTTCCCCAGGTTTTTGATGCCAACGACAAATGGAATGCATTGCGGGCAGACAGGATTGGGGATGAGTTTGGTGTACAGTACATCATCAAAACCAGTGGCAATGAATACCAGCGCATCGCTGAAATGGCCGCTACAGGATCTACCCTGATTGTGCCATTAAACTTCCCTATGGCCATGGATGTTGAAGACCCCAATGATGCAAGATTTGTTTCACTGGCAGACATGAAACATTGGGAACTTGCACCAACCAATGCCGGTGCATTGGAAAAAGCCAAGATACCTTTCTGTCTTACCACAGCAGACCTTCGCTCTCCTTCTGCATTCATGTCAAGCCTTCGCAAAGCCATTGAAAATGGCCTCTCAGAAAGCAAGGCACTGGAAGCATTGACCTCCACTCCTGCCAATACCTTGGGCATGGGCAACATGGTGGGTTCACTGGAGCAAGGCAAAATCGCCAACTTCCTGGTAACAACAGGCAATGTTTTCAGCGAAAAAACATCCATCATCGAAAACTGGGTACAGGGCAACAAGTACAGCATCAAACCTGAAAAATGGCTGGATGTTGCAGGAAAATATTCACTGGCCATCCAGTCTGCACAGGGTACCAAAACCTATGCACTGGAAGTGAAATCAGCCAGCGCTGCCAATGTGATCAATACAGATACCATTGCCGCCAAATTCACCTTTGATGGAAAAATGGTCAAACTGAATTTCACGCCAGAGAAGAAATCCAGGAACATGCTTCGCCTCAGTGGAATGAAAAATGGAACCGACTGGAATGGCTACGGAGAAGATGGCGAAGGCAACAAACTCACCTGGACGGTATCAGCCTACACTGCAGCTGCAACAGCTGTTACAGCAGACACTGCAAGGAAAAGAATGGCATCAAAGCTGGGTGAAGTAACCTATCCATTTACGCCTTATGGCTGGACTGAAGCACCAAAGCAAGAAGTTGTCCTGATCAAAAATGCCACGGTATGGACCAATGAAAATGAAGGAAGACTTGAGGGAACTGATGTATTGGTAAAGGATGGGAAGATCGCGCAAATTGGAAAAAACCTGCAAGATGCATCTGCCAAAGTTATTGATGGAACAGGCAAACACCTGTCTGCCGGAATCATTGATGAACACTCCCATATAGCAGCATCATCCATCAACGAAGGTGGTCAATCGGTTACTTCTGAAGTGCGCATTGCAGACAACCTCAACCCAGATGACATCAACATCTACCGCCAACTCAGCGGCGGTGTAACATCATCACATATCCTTCATGGCTCTGCCAATACGATCGGAGGCCAGACACAACTGATCAAGTTGCGCTGGGGTGCCAATGACGACAAGCTGAAGTTTGAAGGATCTGATGGATTCATCAAATTTGCCTTGGGAGAAAATGTGAAACGCGCCTCTTCTTCACAGGGCAATACCCGTTTCCCTGACAGCCGCATGGGTGTTGAACAGGTATTGACAGACGCCTTCACCCGTGCCAAGGATTATGAAGCAGCTGTTAAAGCAGCATCAGCAACAACTGCACCAGTAGTGAAAGGAAAGAAAATTTTACCCGTTGCAGTAGATCCATATGAAACGGTTCGCCGCGACCTGGAGCTGGAAGCATTGGTGGAGATCATGAACAAAAAAAGGTTCATCACCTGTCACTCCTATGTTCAAAGCGAGATCAACGCAGCCATGAAAGTGGGCGAGAAATTGGGCTTCAGGTTCAATACATTCACCCATATCCTTGAGGGATACAAGGTGGCTGACAAGATGAAAGCCCATGGTGCTGCCGCTTCCACTTTCTCTGACTGGTGGAATTACAAGATGGAAGTGCTTGATGCCATTCCTTACAATGCCACCATCATGACCAAAGTGGGAGTCAATGTTGCCATCAATTCAGATGACGCTGAAATGGCCCGCCGCCTCAACCAAGAAGCTGCCAAGAGCATCAAGTTTGGTGGAATGAGTGAAGAGGATGCCTTTAAAATGGTTACCCTCAATCCTGCGAAAATGTTGCATGTTGAATCACGCGTTGGTAGCATCAAAGTTGGCAAAGATGCTGACCTTGTTCTCTGGAGCGATAATCCACTGAGCATTTATGCAAAGGCAGAAAAAACAATGGTGGATGGCATCGTTTATTTCGACAGGGAAAAGGATGCCCAAATGAGGAAGCAACAAACCGCAGAGAGAAACAGGCTCATCCAAAAAATGAATGGCGAAAAAAGGGCTGGCGGACCCATGGCTCCTCCAACCCCAAGCTATTCAATTCTCATGAACTGCGGAGACCACGACCACAGCCACGGAATCCTTACCATTGATCAAGACTAATCAGCAATAAAAACATTCTCATGAAAAAGATATTATTCAGTATAGTCGCAGGCATGGCCTTTACCGCTGTTGCCCATGCACAGGAATCTGTTTATCCTGCTTCAAAACAAACAGCGCCCATCATCATCATGAATGGCACTGTTCACGTTGGAAACGGACAGGTCCTCAACAATACTTCTGTTGAAATACGCGATGGAAAAATCACCAATATTGGTGCCGGTGTTACTGCTTCTGCAGATGCCTTCAAAGTGGATGCAAAAGGCAAACATGTTTACCCGGGCCTTATCCTGGCCAACTCCAACCTCGGATTGGTTGAGGTGAATTCAATTCGTGCAACGATTGATGATACAGAAATCGGAGAATACAATCCATCAGTTCGTTCACTGGTTGCCTACAACACCGATTCCAAGATCATCAATACCCTAAAAACCAATGGAATTACCCATGCCAATATTGTACCACAGGGTGGAATCATCAGTGGTTCCTCTTCTGTTGTTCAGTTGGATGCGTGGAATTGGGAAGATGCCGCTTATGCAGTTGACAATAATATTTTCATGAACATGCCTGCCCTTTACAACAGACCAAGCCGCTACGGTGGTTTTGGAGGTGGACAAGGACCACAGGTAGATCCATTGAAAAGAGGACTTGATCAGCTGCAAGAAATCAAGGATTTTTTCCGTGCTGCAAAAGCCTACAATGATCAGGCCGTCAAGACAGCTACCAATATCAAATTTCAGGCCGTTCAAGGGTTGTTCAGCAAAAAGCAAAAACTCTATATCCGTTGCAATGTGGTGCGTGAAATCCTTGCTGCCATTGACTTCAAGACTGAATTCGGATTTGATATCGTACTGGTAGGGGCAGGAGAATGTTACCAGGTGGGAGACATCCTCAAGCGCAACAATATCCCTGTTATCCTCAGCCAGATGCATGCCCTACCAACATTGGCCGATGATGGTGTTGACCTTCCTTACCAACTTCCTGCCTTGCTTCAAAAAGCGGGAGTGCAGTTTGCGATTTGTGATGAAGACGGCCAGCAAAGGGGAAAGAACCTTCCGTTTCAGGCAGGAACCGCCGCCGCTTACGGATTGACAAAAGAAGAAGCACTTTCTTCCATCACCCTGAATGCAGCCAAAATTTTGGGCATTGCAGACCGCACAGGATCCATTGAAACAGGAAAAGACGCGAACATTGTCATCAGCGAAGGAGACATCCTCGACATGCGCAGCAGCAATATTTCATTGGTGATGATCGGTGGCCGCATCGTCAGCCTTACCGACAAACACAAGCAGTTGTATGAGCGGTATATGGTGAAGTATGGGTTGAAATAGTTGAGAGAGGTTGAGGGAGGTTAATCCAGTTGAAGGGGTTGAAGAGGTTGAAGGGGTTGAAGATTAAAAATTACCCGTTTATAGAAAAAGGGCTCAAGCGTGATTGCTTGGGCCCTTTTCAATTTTATATCAGCTACTTCCTGATTAAATTTATTCGACGTATTTCACTTCTCTCAACCTCCCCAGCCTTTTTACCAACCTCTGGTTGGCAGGTTCAACCTCCTAATACCCCCTCACATCCTTGCCTTCCATGAAGTTGATGAAGGCCATGTTCACCACGCGGTTGCCACCGGGGGTTGGGTAATTGCCGGTAAAGTACCAATCTCCAAGATTGCCTGGGCAGGCATCGTGCAGGTCTTCTATGGTTTGA
>CAILKQ010000173.1 GCA_903834825.1 uncultured bacterium
AGCCAGAGAATGAGCCACCACCGCCACCACCACCACCGAAGCCACCAGATCCACCAAAAGTAGAGATGGCCAAATTCACGCCTCCTAAGGTTGTGAAGGATGAAGAGGTGAAGGAAGAAGAGAAGCCACCAGAGATTGAAAAGCTGGAGGAAACCAAAATTGGAACCGTTAACCAGGAGGGTACCAAAGATGAAGGTATCATTGCTCCACCTACTGAAGACAAAGGTGGTGTAGTGGAAGCCCCCAAGGATGATGAAGACAAGATTTTCCAGAAGGTTGAAATCGATGCAGAATTCCCAGGTGGTGTTGCAGGATGGACACGTTATGTGACCAGGGAAATTGAAAGGAATATTGATGAATTGCAGGATGATGGTCGCTCAGGCACTGTTGTTATCCTTTTCATCGTGGACAAGGAAGGAGCCGTAAGTGATGTAAGAGCATTACCATGCAGCGAAGCTGGTGTTGCAAAATGTCTGCCTCCCAACTCTAAACTTGCTGAGATTGCAGTCAGTGCCATCCGCAAGGGTCCAAAATGGAAAGCTGCCATTCAGAATGGTCGTCAGGTAAAGGCATACCGCCGTCAGCCTGTAACCTTCCAGCTTGCTGAAGAATAGAAGGTTTCTAAAAGAATTATACCAGTCGCCCCGGTTTCGGGGCGACTTTTTTTATGCCCGGATCTCTTATACTATTGCATGATCTCCGCAGATAAGAACGTAATTTTGCAAGAACATGCAACAAAAAACCAATTGGAATGAAGTCATTGTAGCACTGGCCACACCTCCGGGTATTGGTGCTATTGGGGTCATCAGGTTGAGTGGAAAGGGTGCTATTGAATTGGTCAATACCATGTTCCCTTCAAAGGATCTGATGGCACAGCAAGGAAATACCCTGCATGTAGGATTGCTGAAGGACAATGAGAAGCCCTTGGATGAAATTGTTCTGTCTTTGTTCAGGGCACCAAAATCATATACCGGAGAAGACATTATTGAGATCTCCTGCCATGGTTCTCCCTACATACAGCAGCAGGTACTGGAAGCCTGCATTCGCAAGGGGGCTAGGCTGGCAACACCTGGTGAATTCACATTGCGTGCTTTCCTTCACGGGAAGATGGACCTTGTGCAGGCTGAAGCGGTGGCCGACTTGATTGCTTCTGGCACCAAGGCCTCGCAAGAAACCGCATTGAACCAGATAAGGGGTGGATTTTCTACTGTCCTGTCTTATTTAAGGGAAGAATTGATCAAGTTTTCCGCCCTCATTGAATTGGAATTGGATTTTTCGCAAGAAGATGTTGAATTTGCAGACCGTGCAGGCCTTCGATCTCTGCTTGATCAGATTGAAACTGGCGTCAATGAATTGTTGGCATCCTTCAAATTGGGGAATGTTATCAAAAATGGTGTGAACGTTGCCATCATCGGTAAACCCAATGCCGGCAAGTCTACACTGTTGAATGCACTCCTCAAAGAAAATCGTGCCATTGTGAGCGCGATTGCAGGTACAACAAGGGATACGATTGAAGAGGTGTTGAACATTGATGGCATCCTGTTTCGCTTGATTGATACTGCGGGCATCCGGGAAGGTACTGATGAAATCGAAGCCATTGGCGTTGAAAAGAGCAGGGAGAAAATGAAATCTGCGGATATTGTGCTTTATATTTTTGATGCAGATGCGGATTCTAAAACAGACGTTGAAACCATGCAGCTGGAACTTCAATTGGTGGCCCGTTCATGGATCATGATTGGAAACAAAGTGGATAGCTTTATTGCCGTTCCTGAACGTGCTGCTGCTTACGGATTGAAAGATGCGGTATATATTTCTGCCAAGCAGGACCTTGGCTTGGAAGTTTTAAAAACCGCACTGACTGAAAAAGTAATCAGTGGTGGTGTGAATACGGAGAATACCATCGTCACCAATGCCCGCCATTATCAATCCCTGCAGAAACTTTCTGAAACATTGATGTCCATCAGAACCGGTATGCAAAATGAAATTCCCGGTGATTTGTTGTCTATCGATATCCGGCAATGCCTTTATCATTTAGGAGAGATCACAGGGCAGATTTCCAATGAAGATCAGCTGGATTTTATATTCAGTAAGTTTTGTATCGGAAAGTAACTTCTCTTTTGTTCATGTAGAAAAGTTTGATAAATAATTTATCGAATTGATAGTAATTCAACATCAAAAACCAGCGCACAGTTTGGTCCAATTGCAGCACTAACCTGCCTATCACCATAAGCCAGATCGGGATGCAAAAAAAGCCGCCATTTGCTTCCTACAGGCATTAGTTGCAATGCTTCGATCCACCCTTTTATCACTCCATTTACTGGAAATGAAGCAGGTTGTCCTCGTTTAACTGAACTATCGAAAACCTCTCCACTGATCAATGTACCATGATAATGACAGGTAACTGTGTTATGCAATGCGGGTTTTTCTCCTTTGCCCTCCACTAAAATTTGATATTGCAATCCGCTTGTCAATACTACTACTCCTTGCTTGGTAGCATTCTCAGATAAAAAGTTTTCAGCAGCAGATAAATTAACAGCCGCATTTTCTTCTCTCATTGCTTTTAAACGATCCGAAACAGACATGGTTATTTGTTTTAAAGGGATAAAAATACAATTGAATTCAATAACAATTTCAATAGACAATTGTTATCATATACATGAACCCAATCGATCAAGACCGCATCATTGAAATGGCATGGGAAGACAGAACCCCGTTTGAGGCCATTTTGTTTCAGTTTGGGCTGACTGAAGCTGATGTGATTGCTTTGATGAGAAACTCGCTCAAACGCAGCAGTTTCAACCTATGGCGCAAAAGGGTCAACAGTGGGGTGAGCCAAAAACACCTGCAGAAGCGCAATACAGAAATTCAGCGCTTCAAGTGCACGCTTCAACGGCAGATTACACACAATAAAATCAGCAAAAGATAAAAGCTGTTTCCAATAAGTTCTACAATCAATTGACCAATTTTCATCACACGTAACCATGAAAGGAGTTAAAAAAGCGGATTTGCCTACCAAGGTATGTGTGCATTGCAACAGGCCATTTACCTGGAGGAAAAAATGGGAAAAGGTTTGGGACGAGGTGAAATATTGCAGCGACAAATGCAGAAAGGCGCGTTGACTGTTCTTTCAAACAGTTCATTATTGAATCCTCACTTGTTCACTGCATTGATCCTCAGCGCCAGATAGGGTTTCAAAGGCAACCTTATTTTTTTCAATTCCTTGTCATGGACCCGATAATCATTGGGAGCGCCTGTTTCAAAAATACCAGGAACAGTTGTTATGGTCATGTCCCAGGTATCAATGATTTCAACCTTGTATTTGTTGCCTTCTGCAGGCCGTCCAAAAGATGCATTTTTTAATGGCAGGTTGAAGGTCCATGTGTCATTGATTTCTTTTCCAAGATAAACCAGATAATGCCCCGTGCCACTGGTGGCAGTTTTCATGTCGCGGCTTACATCTGATGCCTCCAAAGGACCAGGGCCCTCTTCCAATATCTTTCTGAGGAATCCTGCCCGTTTCCAGCTGCTGCCTTTGAACTGGCCACCCTTGGCCCAGAAAATGGTATCTGTGGCATCCTTGAACATATAGGATTCGCCATGGGTAACATAGGTGCCCCCAATCGTCCCCATCCACATCAGGTGGTTCATCTCTTCTCCACTGTAACGACCCCAGCGGCTTTCTAGGTTTCCTTCATATCCTACTTCGTCATAAATGATGGGCTTCTGATAGACATTTCTTACGATGGCG
>CAILKQ010000174.1 GCA_903834825.1 uncultured bacterium
CGCGCAAGGGGCAACATGCTGGAAGGAAACCTGATTGTCGGCGGACCAGAAAATCCTATCGAATTGTTGGGAGGAAAATACGCGCAAATGGATGGCAAGAACAACTGGGTTACCAAAGAAGATCCCGGATTTGTAGACATGAAAAACAAGAACTTCAACCTGAAACCAGACGCAAAGGTTTACACAATGATTCCTGGTTTTGAACCCATCCCATTTGACAAAATGGGCACCTACAAGGATGAGTACAGGAAATCGGAGAAACTATAAAAGAAATCCCCTGCTAATAGGTATTGCTTGCCTTGGAAACTGCCTGGCTCAACTGCTGCTGCAATGATTCGTCTGGCCACGGGATCTGCTGTCCATTCTGTTTGAATGTTGGCATGGATGCATTGCGATTTTTCAAAGTACTGGTCATCAGGGATGCCATTTCACGGAGTTTCGCAGGTTGGGCTTTGGCCAGATCATTTTCCTCTCCAATATCATTGGACAAGTCATACAGTTCCAGCGCTCCGGTCTTGTGAAAATAAATCAGCTTCCAATTGCCTTTGCGCAAAGCCGTTCCCCAGGAGATACCATGGTGGTTGACATTGGTCCAGTTGTTGGGATAATGCCAAAGCAAAACTTTTTTGTCGTCTTTCAGTGTAGAATTTTTCAGAAAAGGGACGATGGATTTCCCGTCAATGATCTGGGCGGTATTGTATTTTTTAGTCCCAGCGAGTTCAAGGATGGAAGGAAACCAATCATCAACACTTACATATTGCTGGTTGGTTGTATTGCTTTGAATGCCCGGACCAGCAACGATCATCGGAACACGGATCCCGCCTTCATACAATGAGCCCTTGCCCTGCTTGAGAGGAAGGTTCTGGGTATGTGCCTTACCTGTTCTGGGCGGTACCAAACTAAGGCTTCCATTGTCTGTCATAAAAATCACTATGGTGTTCTTTTCTTGCCCACTTGCTTGAAGATAGTCCATCAACTCACCAAGGCTTTTGTCCATGCCTTCCACCAATCCTGCATATTTTGCTTCAGCATCTGTCAACCCTTTGTCTATGTATTTTTGATAAAAGCGATCATCCTTGCTGAACGGCAGGTGAACGGCATAGTGTGCCATGTAAAGAAAAAAAGGCTTTCCTGTTGGCTCATTGGCCTTCATGGCAGCAATGGCTTCTTCCGTCAATGCATCAGTTAAAAATGTTCCTTTGGCAGCATGCTTCTCAAGACCACGGACGCCCCAGAGCGTGTCGTTGGGGTTGCCCTTGTACTGATCCTTTGCCAGAAAACTTCCGGGATGTCCTGCAGCAGTACCTGCAATGTTGACATCAAAACCAACGGTCAAAGGATTGGAAGCCGGCGTGCCATAAGGTGCGAAATGAGCCTTGCCACAATGAATGGTATAGTAGCCGGCTTGCTTCAACAAGGAAGGCAATGGCGTGGCCAAAACGGTATTGTTGATGCCTTCCACCGGGCTCATGCCATTGTGGTTCCAATTCGGTGGAACCAACACACTGTCCGGATAATCTGTTGGTGTATTCTTTTTTACATTGGTCCAATTGGTGACATTGTGTCTGGCAACATTCATGCCGGTCATCAGGCTAACCCTTGTAGGCGTGCAAACCGGATTGGAATAGGCATTGGTAAACTTCATGCCCTGCGCTGCCAGCCGCTCCATATTGGGGGTGCGGAAGATCATGTTCAGCGGGGTCTTTTTGTCCCAGAACGAAAGGGAGCAATCCTGCCATCCCATGTCATCCACCATGAAGAAAATGATATTGGGCCTGCCATTGTTTGACTGGGCTTTGATTATCAAGGAAGCAAAAAGAAAACAAGATAAAAATACAAGCCTTTGGAAAAATTGAGGCATACTGTAAGTTAGTTTTTTTAAATAACTGTCAATCGGAATGAAATGAATTACATACATAACAATTCATACTCCTTGTTTACTGTTTCGCTGTCTTCACTGTAATCGGAAAATCTTTTTTGACAAGTTTGTAGGTCATTCCTTCCGGAAGAATGACCTCGACTGAGCGCTTGCCATTGACCGTTGAAATGGTTTCTTTTACAGGACCCAATGGTGTGGGCAATACATAGGTTGCTGATTGCAAATCACCTGGTTGGGGATCGATGAGAATTTCTTTGAAACCTGGCTTGGAAGGGCGAAGGCCCATCAGCCTGAAGGCGATGATATTGGCTGGCGCCGCACCCCAGGCATGGTTCCAATCCAGGTTGGGTTTGAACTTGCCATCCCAGGCTTCCATGGTCATCCCAGCGCCCACTTCAATCATGTGGTACCAGCCCCTTTCTTTTCTTGAATTGAGCAAGGCAAGTGCTTCCTTTTCCAGTCCATTTTCATACAATGCATCCATTAAAAATTGTGAGCCATACACAGAGCAGGCCATTTCTTTTTTGATGACAAAAGGAATGACTTTTGCTTTTTGGCTTTCATCCAACAACCCGAAATCCAAGGCAAAAAAATTGGCATGGAAAGAGGCATGATCGGTTGTATCTCCATCCCTGACAAGGCCTGTTTTTATATCAAAGAACATATCAGAAAAAGATTGTTTTACCTGCGCAGCCCTCTGCTTGAAAAATACCTGGTCAGCTTTTTTTTGGAGAATGCTGGCAAATTGTTCCATCAACAACAAGGACTTATAATGGTAAGCGTTAACGATGCTGTTGTATGCGCAAAAAACAAATTCATCCGCCTCTCCTTTGTAATCAGGCCCTGCCAGGTTGTTTCCTCTTTGTGGCCAATCGGTGATGTCCCTCAACACGCCTTTCTGATCGAAGGTGACATAGTGCAGGGAATCCAGCAAGGGCTTGCTTTGGTTGCTGCCAACCGTGGTGATCAAGTTCCCTTTTTTCGCCAACGACATCAGGGTTTTGGTCTTGAGCAGATCATAATATTTCCTAATCAATGCAGTATTGCCGGTATACATGTAATCATTCCAAATCACCTGGTGCATTTGCAAATGCCATTCGGTGGGCCAGGTGGGATGCATCATCAAATGATCAATCGTATTGCGGG
The DNA here is from genome assembly GCA_903834825.1 of uncultured bacterium. GTDB lineage: Bacteria > Bacteroidota > Bacteroidia > Chitinophagales > Chitinophagaceae > Pollutibacter. The sequence goes on from CAILKQ010000174.1 coordinate 3,026, forward strand.
CAACTTCATACACTGTATCAACGGCATAATGAGAAAGTTGATTGATGAGGGCATCTGCTTCGTAGGGGATGCGCTCACGATCACCATCGATATACAAACCGGTTACCGTGGTGGCTTTGATGGAATGTTTGCAGAGATCCCAAATCTGGTTCAACACTGTATCAGAACTCACAAATGAAGCAGCATTGTCATTGAAACGGTAATGGAATATATCCCTTGTAGGAATCACAGTAAAAGCACCCGCATGCTCTATCTCCACATAACGAAATGGGGTTACAAGTCCCATCCATGCTGGCAACAGGATGGCATTGCCAGAAGTATTTTTCTTGTTGGGAACATTGGGAAAATAGAGGGTGTCATTATCACCCTGATTTTTGGTGTAGGTGAACTGAAAAAATCTGATGTTGACCCCTGGAGGATTCCTGTCAATTTTACCGGTTGCATCCAGCTTCTCGCCCATGAAAACTTTGATCATGTCGCCATTTTTCATGCTTGTTGTCACAAGTTTCAACCGACCAAAATAGGTCTTGCCAAAATCATAGTGTGATCCGGTTGATGCGTATTTCCTTTCTGCCTTCGGCTGTTCGTGCACTGCAAGCAATCCTTTTTGGTAAACCTTTTCCTGGGAAAAAGCATTGCAAGAAATAACGAAAAATACCCAAATGGCAAAGAAGCGAACAAATGCAATTCTATTCATGGATTTAAGGTACAAAAAAAGCCGCTTCCATGAGGAAACGGCTTTTTTATAAGAAAGAAATATTCTTATTTAACGTCCCAGAAAAGTTTCTGGTTCAAATTGTCTTTACCGCTTACAGCAGCATAGTTGGCCTGGTTGTAAATGGTTTCACTTACAGGGTATGACCACCTTACTGGAGGCTTGGTTTGGGCATTGGCACCATCCGTCTGGAAAGACAAGGTTGGATCAAGCCTTCTTACTTCAGCCCAAAGTTCTACAGGCTGAACCACGTTCATGTGTAACCATTTTTGGGCAGCAATCAAAGCAATCCTTGCAGCGGGTGTAGTAGCCTTATCAAAGCTAACACCATTGGCAGCAAGGTAGGCAGTGATTTCAGCAGGAGCAACTGCTGTAACAGCTGGTGAAGTTGCATCCTTGCTGAGGGCACGAATGGCAACATAATAGCTGATGGACTCTCTGATTCCCTTTTCATAGGCAGTCTTTGCAGCAGCTGTGTTACCAGCTTTTACATAAGATTCTGCAGCCATGAAAGAAACTTCAGCAGCATTCATCACAACGCCAGGGAAAAACTGGTTGCGGCTGAGGGTTGTCCTGTTGTACATGGCCAGTTTACCACCAGCGATAGCAGGCGTCTGAACATCAGCATTTGCCAATTGGTCAAGCCCAGTATATACACCAGCAGCACTAATACCTGGCTCAAATACATAACGCAACCTTGGGTCAACATTGGTTTTCATGTGGTCGATCATTGCCTTAGGAGCAACGTTACCATTCCAGTCTTCCAGGCCGGTCCTGAAACCGTTTGAGTTGATAGAAGTATTCAAATCAAGCACATTGATCTGAACATTATCTGCATTGTCAGTAATAACAGGATATTTTGCAGGGTTTCCAAGGATGGAGGCAATCTCGGAAGTTGCCCTTGCGCTGAAAGCACTTGCATCACTAACCCTTGTCAACATCCTTAAACGAAGGGAGTTGCAATACTTGGCCCACTTGCTTACATCACCTTTGTTTACCAGGTCTTGGTTCTTGAAACCAATCAGGATACCAGGATTAACGGTAATGGTGCTGAGTTCATCAGCAGCAAGTTTCAAATCATCCAACATTTTTGTATAGAGCTTATCTGCTTCATCATAAGCAGGCAAGGATGCCAAATAATCACCACCATTTGCGCTCAACATTCCAGCCTTGGTAAAAGGAATATCACCATGAAGGTCAACCACCTTTTGTGTATGATCGTAGAGATAAATCATCGCTGCAAGCATGAATACACGGTAGTTCTTCTGATCATCAGCAGCAAGTTTGCCGTTGATCTTTTCCAATTCCCTGTACTGGGCAAGGAAATTGTAATAATTGTTCCACCTGTCGGTGATGGCAGCTGCACCGGGTACATACTGGCTGGTAAAATTCACCCAACCCACTGACTGGTTGTAGTACTGAAGCGTTGTTCTGAGTACAACGAAGTAGTTCCAATAAGCTGGAAGTACAAATTCACGGTTGGTTGCCATGAAACCGGCAAACTGTTTTTCTACCGTTGATTGTGAGATCTTAGAAGGATCTGTGTAGCTGTTGGCAAAATCCGACTTCTTACAGGAAGAAATTCCTGCAACAGCGAAAATGGCGAGTATTAATAGTATTCTTTTCATATTGTTGTTTTATTCATTCGTGAATGAAAAATTAGAAACCTGCTCTGATCATGACGCCATACGTCCTTGAAGAAGGATTGGTACCAATGTTGTTAAGCGTTTGGGACCACCTTGAACCAGAAGTTGTTTGCTCGGCATCCATGTTCTTGATTGTCCTGTACAGATAGAACAGGTTACGACCAAATACAGAAAGCGAAATGTTCTTGGCGCCAATGCTCTTTGCAACAGATGTAGGCATCTTGTAAGAAAGGGTCAACTCCCTGAACTTGATGTAAGAGTTCTTGTTGATGTACAACTCATACCGTGTGTTCGGGCTGTACTGAGGACCACCCCAGTTGTACACAGTCCAGAAGTAGTTGGAAGCTGAAGCGACATTGTTATTTACATTGCCAGCTGCATCAACACCAGGAAGGATTACACCATCTTGGTATACAGGCTGTCCTTGAGGACCAGTTGCAGCACTGGTAGCAACACCTTTCTTTGATACGGCATCATAGTAGTAGCTGATACCACCATGCTCCTTGTCCATCCACTGAAGGCTTTCCTCCAACAATCCACGTCCTTGCATCCAGTAAAGACCAGTTGGCATAACATGACCACCGAAACGGAAATCAATCATCGCATCAAAAGTGAATCCTTTGTAGTTAATAGTATTGAAGAAACCGCCAACTACTTTAGGCATTGCGTTACCATACTTCACCATGCTGTTGGCATCTACTTTGTAGAGACCATTTGGATCTACAATTTTTTCGCCTTTGCTGTTTGTAGCAACAGGGTGAGCATAGAAATCACCTATGGGCTGACCTACAACTGATTTCAACTGCGCTGCGTTACCATCGTAATCTGCATGCAACAATTCATTCAAACCAGGAGCCAGGGCTTCCACCTTGTTCCAGTTTTGTGCAGCATTGATGCCGGTTTCCCAGGTAAAGTTCTTTGTTTTCACTGCAGTAAAGCTAACCATTGCCTCAACACCCGTGTTGCGGAGTGTACCAATATTGGTCAGGATGGAAGTAGCCCCAGAAGTTGCTGGCAACGTTTGACCCAGGATCTGGTCAACAATTTGTGCATTATAGTAAGAAGCTTCAAATGTTACACGGTTGTTGAACATTTTTGACTCCAGACCGAATTCAAATTCTTTCTTTTGCTCAGGACGGATACCATCATTACCAAAGTTTGATGGGATAGTGGTGAACAACACAGGTTGTGTTCCACCTTGGCTACCCAACGTACCCTGGCCATATGCTACGTTTGCACGGTAAGCATCTGGATAGTTACCCACGATACCCCATGAACCACGGAATTTACCATAGTTGATGAAAGAAGGCATCTTGAAGGCATCAGAGAAAATGAAGCTTGAGTTGATAGAAGGATAGACAAATGAATTGTTGTCTGGATTCATTGTTGAAGTCTTGTCCCTGCGAACAGTTGCCTCAACAAAAAGATAATCCTTATAATTTACATTGGTAGTTCCGATATAGGCATCTTTCACCAAAGAGAACCTTGATGATCCACTGTTGGCTAAGTTAACAGAAGCAGCAATATCAAAAAGATTTTCAGTGCTCAAGCCGCCATTTGTTGAACGGCTGGTATTGTGTGAATTTTCTTTTGATGCAGTATAACCACCCATTACATTGAACTCAAGATCTTCGTTGATGTCCTTGGTATAGGTCAAGAGCACGTCAGTGTAAAGGATAGAACTAAAACCTGAGTTCATGCCAAAAGATCCAGAATTTCCGAAAGCAAGTGGCCTTTCAGTCCTTGTCTTGGATTCAACAGTAGAGGCAGTGAAGTCTGTAGACAACCTTGTACGCAGTTTCAGGTCTTTAACGATCTGATAATTGTTGGTCATGCTCGTAATTACACGGTTTTCCTTTTCAACGAGGTTGTGGGCAACAACCCTGTACATGTAATCAGCGATATCACCTTTGAATCCACCATAAGAACCATTGATATTCTCAGCTGGGGTAATGCTTTGACCAGTTACGCCAGTCACATAACGATACCCTTTGCTGGTCAACACTTTGTCTTGGTACCATGCACCATTGTCAAACCTCCCGATCATACCGGTAAAGTTGTTGGTCATCCTATCAATAGAATAAGGACGGTTGGTGGTGGTTTGGTTGATATAATTCACCATCAGGTCTGTAGAGAAATTCTTGGCAAGCTTGAAGCTGCTGTTCAGGTTGGCAAAATTCTTTACATTTTTAGAACCTACGCTGAGACCTTGGTTCTCCTGACGGGTCAGTGAAAACCTTACGTTGGAATTTTCTGATGATTTTGTAACAGAAACGTTTACGTTAGAATTGCTACCCTGTTGAAACAATGCATCCAAGGCATCTTCCTGTGCAGAATAAGGACGAACCTTGCCATCCCAAGAAGCGATGTCTTTGCCATCGAATTTAGGACCATAGTTGATAGAGGCATTGGGAAGAGACCTGGTCTCTTTAACACCATCACCATCCAAATCAACCATGATGAAACCTTGTGCATCCTGGCCAACATTGGCAACATGCACTGGAATCATGCCGTAACCACGAACGTTCTGGTATTTAGGGGTATAAGCAATGTTGTCTACGCTGTAGCTGGCATTGAAGTCAACACCCAGGCCCTTTTTAGACTTTGAACCTGTTTTGGAAGTAATCAAAACAACACCATTCACCGCTTCAGAACCATAGAGCGCTGCAGCAGATGCCCCTTTCAGGATAGAGATGTTATCGATGTCTTCTGGTTGGATATCCAACAAACCATTACCGCGGATACGCTGGTCAGACCAGTAATCACTGTTGTTGGCTTCACCATTCCGAATAGGAATACCATCCAATACGATCAATGGCTGGTTCTTACCGGTGATAGAGTTGATACCACGGATATTGATGTTGACAGCACTGGTAGCACCACCGGGAGTAGCACCGATACGAACACCAGGAGCCTTACCATACAATGCTGTTGCAAAGTTTGGTGTTCCTGCGTCTGTAAGCTGTTGTGAGCTGATGGTGCTCACAGCATAACCAAGTGCTTTTTGCTTTCTGCCGATACCGAGGGAGGTAACAACAACTTCTTCTAGGGCATTGCTGCCTGACTCAAGGACGATGTTTACACTCTTTTCGGCACCTACAGTCATTTCTTTGGAAGCAAATCCAACGAATGACACAACCAATGTGGCTTTAGGGCCAACCTTGATTGTAAATACACCTGCCTGATTGGTCACCACACTGTTCTTGGTACCCTTTTCTGTGACACTTGCTCCGGCGAGTTCAACGCCTGCATTGTCTTTGATAACACCTGTTACCGTCCGCTTGTCCTGTGCCTGCAGCATAAAGCCACTGAACAGAAGCCCAAGTAGAACGACAACAAATTGTGTTTTTGCTCTCATGTTGTTCTGATTTTGATGTTTATAAAAAAAAGTTGATTTTAAATGTTAGGTCCATTGATACAAGACTACTTAACCACAGTTTTTGCTGCTTTTAACAATTAATAATTAATGAATTGTTAATAAGCCAGCTGATTGGGGATGCATATTAACGCATATCAGGGAAATTCAAACTGCGCAATCGTTTGCGCAAAATGAAAAAAAATCCTGTTGAGTCATTCCGTGGCCGGGCTTAAACAAACTAAGGGGACTCCTGCTTATAATTGATAAGCAGTTGCCCATTAACCTATTCAATGGGGGTCTTTCAATTATCCTTACTTTTGAAAAAGTGAGATCAATCAAGCATACATACTTCAACATATTCATCGTTGTTTTACTCGCAGGGCTGTTTTTTGCCCTGGTTTCGGGTATATCCATCCCTGAAATTGAACCTACCAAAGGCGAAAAGCTGGCGAAGCAATATTGTGGCAGCTGCCATATGTTTCCCTCCCCCTTCCTGCTGGACAAGAAAACCTGGAAAGAGTCGGTATTGCCCAACATGGGTTGGAGGCTGGGCATCAG
>CAILKQ010000175.1 GCA_903834825.1 uncultured bacterium
ATTGGGGTCCTGTGCGTCCAGGCCATACAGTTTTTTGGTGGCTTCAGACTCAAACTTAAAGTCGGTAAGTTCTGGAATCGAGGACTGCATTTTATAGGCCAATTCATAGTTGCTGATGGCAGACTCAATTTCATCTGCATCACCCAGTGAGCCCAGAAGTCCTTTGTCTCTTTTTTTGAGGAAGGCCAGTTTTTCTTCTTGGATGCCTACAATGCTGTCAGCCGGCCTGATATTTGCGATGGGTTCTCCTCCAGCACGAAGGATGGAGGATTGGAATGAGGCAGGCAGGAATCCATTTTTAAAATTGTCCAAACCGCCCGGCGGAATCAGTCCCCCATCCAACACAACATATCCTGGCAGGTTGCTGTTTTCACTTCCAAGTCCATAGTTGATCCAGGCACCCATGCTGGGTCTGCCTTGCAAACCACTGCCGGTATGTAAAAAATAATTTGCATTGGTGTGTTCTGGAAAATTTGACACCATGGAACGAATTACAGCCAGGTCATCTGCACAAGAGGCAATATGAGGGAAGAGATCACTCACTTCTATTCCGGACTCGCCGTATTTATTAAAGGACCAAGGACTTTTCAGTATTTTGCCAACGTTTCCAAACTGTGTATCGTCAACCTTGAACTTGTTGTTGGGGTCTTCGCCATTTTCTTTTTCCAGCCTGGGTTTTGGATCAAAAGAATCTACTTGCGATACGCCACCATCCATGTAGAGAAATATGATATTTTTCGCTTTGGGCAAAAACCCTGGCAACTTGGCTCCCGACAGCAGGGCATCAATATGTGCATTTTGCTGATTGCTCGCGCCAGAGCATGAAGGCAGCAGGCTTCCAAAAAGACTGACCATGGCAAGAGAGCCAAAGCCACACTTACAGCTGTCCAACATTTGTCTGCGCGACATTGATTTTCGAAAAAAAGGAGGGTGTGGGGCCATGTTAAATCAGATAAAGGAATTCTTTCATGTTGAATATGGAATGGATATAATCTTTCCAGACGGACAGTTCAATGATTTCTTTTTTTGTTGTTGACGGGTATGTTTTTTTCAACTGCGCCATGAAAGCAGTGGCATCATTGATCTCTCTTTTGCTTGGCACCCTGGCAAAGCAGCGTTCGTAAATCCAGCGGATGCGATTTTCAGGTCGGGGAATTTTTGCTTCCAACAACAGTTTTGCCATCTCCTCGGCCATCAGAACAACAAAAGGATCATTCATCAACATCAATGATTGAGAAGGGACGTTTGTAGCACTCCGTCTTCCAAAAGTGGTTGCCGGACTGGGTCTGTCAAAGTTCATCATCATGGGATCCAAAAAGTTTCGCCTCACAGCAACATAAATACTGCGCCTTCCATTGCCATCCAATGGCCCAGATACAGAAGGTTTACCCCGGCCATTCATGAATCGGTTGATGTGCACGGGTACAGAAGCCCCTAGCATGGTCTTATCCAATTTACCCGAAGTGGCCAGCAACGCATCCCGTATACTTTCTGCCTCCAGTCTTCTGATGGGATAATGAGAAAGCCACAGGTTGGCAGGATCCTCTTTTTTTGCATTGTTGCGGGGCACTACAGCACGTTGAAAGGCATCAGAAAGCATGATCTCGCGAATTGTTTTTTTGATGGAATATCCATCTTTTTGAAAACGAATGGCCAGGTAGTCCAGTAGCTCGGGATGAGAAGGTAGCTTTCCCTGCATGCCAAAGTTGTCAACGGTTTCTACAATTCCTTTCCCAAAAAGGTAGTGCCATATGCGGTTGACCATGACCCTTGAAGTGAGGGGATTTTTGGGATCCGTAATTGCCGCGGCCAATTGCAAACGACCACTTCCCGCTACATCGAGGTTGGCTTGCGCCACAGGTATTGCAGATAAAAAAGAGCGGGTTGCTTTTTTGGCGGATGGTTCCAAATGACTACCCCGGGTGAACACCGGACTGTTTTTCCCAAACCCATCCGTCACGCCATAATAAAATTCAACAGAGTCGGTGAAAGACTGTTGCAGTTTGATTTTTTGTTCCAGCAGTTGATGTGATTCAGTAAAATCGGCTGTCAATTTTCGGGAACGCAACTGCTGGTTGATCAGCCTTATGTCCGCTGCTGTTGCCCTGTTCTCTTTCCAGGCTTGCGCGGCGTTTACAAGATCCTTGGAAAGCGTTTTCTTGTCTTTGGGAGCTGTCCATTTTTTATCAAATGCAATGGCATATTTGACTTCTATATATGCGTCTTTGGGAAGCTTGTACACATGCCCGGCATAGAAACCCGGAATGATTTCGATATAGGCTTTATGGCCCTTCCATTTGGAGAGATCAAATGTATAGTTGATGAATGCAGCACTGTCAACGCGCTTTTCTGCTCCACCATAGATGGGATTTTGTATCAACTGGAAATTATCAATGATGATCCTGAGGGTTGCTTTTTTCCCTGCTGCATTTATACCAATGAAATTCTTGTCAATGGTAAAGTCGGGAGAACGCAGCGCTCCAAAAACATTGGTGCCCATCCTTCTGCTTGATGCCTTTCCCTCATCAAGGGATTCAAGTTTTCCTGCCCCATTGAAAATACAATCTCCCAATGTAGTGGCGTCTGTAAACCCCTCCCCATCTGACTTCCATCCATCAAGGCCTTGTCCTGAGAAGTTTCCGATAACCATGACATCGTCTTCATTTTTTTGCACCAGTGGAGATGTGATGGGGGTGGTTTCATTTTTTTTCGGGGCAATGTCCTGCGGCTGTTTTTTTAACCATGCTTCAACCAGTTGATTTCTCATTGTTTCATTGACGGACTTTAATTCTTCTGTCCGGGATGTAGTTTCAAGCCCATTGGATGGAATGGGAGAAAATCTTGTGCCTTCCATCACGCCATAAAATGCGTAATAATCCTTTGTACTGATTGGATCAAACTTATGGTCATGGCACCGGGAACAAGAAACCGTAAGTGCCTGAAAAGTTTTGCTGGTC
>CAILKQ010000176.1 GCA_903834825.1 uncultured bacterium
CCCATCTTGCGTGGATATTGTTCTTCCAAGAACAAAATGATCGGACATTTTACCGATGACCAGAAGGTGCTGGAATTCATCAACTCAAACGATTTGGATCGTCTGGCACCCATGGGAACCAGCTGTCCTGACCATTTCTTGCGCACCAAGATCAGTCCATTGGTTCTGGGCCTTATACCAGTGCAGGATCTTTCAGATGTGGCGTCTATTAAAGCATCCATTGCTCCACAGTTTGATGCCTATCGTGAAATGTATACGGCGTATTATGATGCCTGTAAGCATCCCAACAGTCCGGCCCTTCGTGATCCCAATCCTGTGGTCATCCTATATCCAGGGGTGGGCATGTTCACCTTTGCAAAGGACAAGTCTACAGCACGCGTGGCTGCTGAGTTTTACATCAATGCCATCAATGTGATGCGTGGTGCTGAGGCTATTTCTTCTTACACCGCACTTCCTCATCAGGAAGCATTCAATATCGAATACTGGTTGCTGGAAGAAGCCAAGCTGTCAAGGATGCCAAAACCAAAAGCACTATCCGGAAGGGTTGCATTTGTTTCTGGTAGTGCAGGTGGCATCGGCAAGGCCATCTCAAAGAAATTTGCAGAAGAAGGTGCCTGCGTGGTGATCAGTGATATCGACGATGACAGGATGAACAATACTTTGGCAGAATTCAAATCCATGTTTGGCAAGGATGCTGCTTCAGCTGCCTTGATGAATGTGACTGATAAAGAGAGCATCGAAAAGGCTTATGATGCCATTGCGCTTGCATTTGGTGGCGTGGACATCATTGTCAATTCAGCCGGTCTGTCCATTTCAAAGCCTATCGAAGAGCATACGGAGAAAGACTGGGATATCCTTTATAATGTGTTGGTGAAAGGACAGTTTCTTGTAACACAAGCCGCAGTCAATGTGATGCGCAAACAGGAAATGGGTGGAGACATCATCAACATCGTCAGCAAGAATGCATTGGTTTCCGGCCCCAACAATGCTGGCTACGGTTCTGCAAAAGCAGCGCAGTTGCATTTGAGCAGGCTCAATGCCGCAGAACTCGGCAAGGACAAGATCCGTGTGAACACGGTCAATCCTGATGCGGTCATTGCTGACAGCAAAATCTGGGCTGGCGATTGGGCACAGGGCCGAGCAAAGGCTTATGGCGTAAGCGTTGAGGAGCTTCCTGCTTATTATGCCAAACGTACCTTGTTGAATGAGATCATTCTTCCTGTAGACATTGCCAATGCATGTTTTGCAGTGACCGGTGGTTTGTTGAACAAGTCTACCGGCAACGTGATCAATGTGGATGGTGGGGTAGCGATGGCTTTTGTACGGTAATTTTAAACAGATTAATCGCCTTTATGCAGATAGAACAGTCAAGGATAGATGAACTCAATGCGCAGTTGGCGTCGGGGCACAAAAGAAATTTTGAATTTCATGCGGCCTCATTGACCAATGTTGAAGCCGTCATTGATAAACTCGTTGCGTTTCAGGTGGCCATCCCGAGCTGGGCCCTGGGTGCAGGTGGAACAAGGTTTGGCCGTTTTTCTATCGGCGGTGAACCGGGGAACCTGGAAGAAAAAATTGAAGATGTAGGCCTGTTGCACAAGCTCAATCAATCGAGCGGTGCGATTTCCCTCCATATTCCATGGGATATTCCTTCGGATGCTGCAACAATCAAGGCACTGGCTGCACACCATGGACTTGTTTTTGACGCCATGAACTCCAACACATTTCAAGACCAGCCAAGACAGAAATTGAGTTACAAATATGGCTCTCTGCAAAATGTAGACAAGGGCATAAGGCAACAGGCTGTAGACCACAACCTTGAAGTGATCCAATACGGAAAGGAGTTGGGTTCCAAATCACTGACAGTCTGGTTGTCTGATGGGTCAAACTTTCCTGGCCAGTTGAATTTCAGGAAAGCATTTCAAAATACACTGGAAGGCCTACAAGACATTTATGCCGGATTGCCGGATGACTGGAAAGTGTTTGTTGAATACAAGGCCTTTGAGCCTAACTTTTATTCCATGTCCGTGGGTGATTGGGGACAATCATTGTTGTACGCTTCAAAGCTCGGACCCAAGGCATATACCTTGGTTGATCTCGGCCACCATCTGCCCAACGCCAACATCGAACAGATTGTTTCATTGTTGTTGATGGAAAAGAAATTGGGTGGCTTCCATTTCAATGATTCAAAGTATGGCGACGATGACCTCACTGTAGGTTCCATCCGTCCTTATCAGTTGTTTCTGATCTTCAGGGAGCTGGTGGAAGGCATGGATGCCCGCGGCATGAACCATGCCAAAGACCTTGGCTGGATGATTGATGCATCACACAACATCAAGGATCCATTGGAGGATTTGTTGCAGTCTGTTGAAGCCATTCAAATTGCATATGCACAAGCCCTCTTGGTGGATGACAAAGCACTTGATGAGGCCAGGGAATCCAACGATGTGGTGCACGCGCAGGAAATCTTGCAGCAGGCATTCCGCACAGATGTACGATCTGTCGTGGCGGAAGCCAGGCGCAGGAGTGGAGCAGCCATTGATCCATTGGGTGCATACAGGGCCATGAAAATCAGGGATACCCTGATTGGTGAGCGAGGTGCCGTATCCAAAGCAACGGGGCTCTGATCACACAAACTGAACATGATGCAAAAAAAGTCAGTTGTTGCCATTCTGGATGTTGGAAAAACCAACAAAAAACTGTTGCTTTTCGATCAGGCCTACAACTTGGTCTATGAAAAAAGTGACCGGATGGAAGAGACGGTTGATGAGGATGGATTTCCCTGTGAAGACCTGGCATCTTTGACCAGTTCTGCAGTTGAGATGATTGGGTCATCCTTGAAGATTGAAGGATTTGATATA
>CAILKQ010000177.1 GCA_903834825.1 uncultured bacterium
CTCTCCATATCCTGTTGGGCGTTGAAACCCAGTGGTGTCGCCACCTTTGAGATCACCGAATTTCTTGGAGCTTGCGCCTACAACAAATGCAATTTTTTTGCCTTCATACTTTAGTTCTGGCCTCAATGTCAATTCCATACCAGATTCAGACAATCGTATCAAAGCCTTTTCTTGCCAACTGGGCTTGGAACCCAGCTGTAATGAAGTTGTTTGAATATTGATTACACCTGTCATGGCATCACTTCCATGTTGCACAGAACCCGTCCCTTTTACTACTTCAATTTTCTCAACAAGATAAGGATCAACCAGGGTCAGGTACTGGTTAGGGCCGTACCTAAAGATGGAATTGTTGAGCCTGATTCCATCCACCAAAATCAATGATTGATTCCCCGTAAGTCCACGCAAAAAAGGAGAGCCTCCTCCATGGTTGGTTTTCTGAATGAAAAGGCCAGGAATTCCATTGAGGGATTCCGGCACTGTTCTTGACAATTGCCTTTGGATGGTGTTTTTAGACAAGCTGTTTACGGAATATGGAAGGCTGGCAACAGCTGTTGACTTGCGGGTTGCAGTAACAACAACATCATCCATTCTTTTCACAGAATCAACAGCATTTTGGGAACGCACGGTGAAAAATGAGAAAGATAATCCAACCAATAAACGAAGCTTTAAACTCCACATTGTAGTCAAATTTACCGATTAGTTTTGTTTTTGGTAATGACTTTCCCGTTGTTCCGCCTCATCATCCATGGCTGGCCCTTGCAGTATTTTTTTCCAATCGAGGTCGCGCTTGTATTTTTTCATGGCCTTGCTGGGATCAAAAACCCTTTTGTCAGGCATCACCAAGGTATATGGTGCAAAATTAGGTTTGTCTGTGAAAAAATCTGAAAGCAGGGAGGACGTTACATCATATTGGTTGACATAAGGTACTGCAAGCGTATTGTAAATCATTTTCAGGATGGACCCAAAATTGGCATGGGTATGAGAAACATGATTGGGCTTTACATAAGGGCCAGCCAGCATAAGAATACTCCTGTGCGCATCAACATGGTCAACTCCTCCCTGTGGATCATCTTCAGTAATCACCACCAGCATGTTCTTCCAGTAGGGGGTTCTGGAAAGAAAATGCAAGATTCTTCCAACAGCAAGATCATTGTCCGCCACATAACTGTGTGTGTAGGGGTAGCCATCCTGCGGTCTTGGTGATGCCGTATGATCATTGGGAATCTGAACAGTAACCAAGGATGGCATTTTTTCTTTTCCTTTCAACCACATTTTGGTGAATTCATCCTCAAACTGGTTCATTCGGAACTGATCGGGAATATTGGTATTATACCCTGCATAATTGTGGCTGGTTCTCTTGAAAGCTGCATTTTGCATGGGCACCATTACTCCATGTGCTGCTCCGGTAGCCGTATCCATCCATTCTTCGCGCACGTGGGCCGTTTCATTGGCCTCACCAAAATTATAAAATGATACTTTTTTTCTTTCCAATGCTTCCCATAAACCTCCAGTTTCAGCATAATCCTCAGGATCCATGCTTCCAGTTGAGCCTGGAAATCTTCTACCAGGTGCAGCAGAAAAATAATTGGCAGTTTTGTTCGTTTTTGAATTCACCTCAACCCACTCATTGGGAATGACCCCCATCATCCAGTGATGACCATGGATGGATGCATCGCTGTCACAATAAAAATTGTCTGAATAGGCAAACTGTGTAGAAACCTTGTGGTGATTGGGTGTAATATTGGCATTGGACATCACAAGGCTATCTGCTGAACTTTCTTTTAGTGACTTTCGCTTAACCCTGATATCAACACCTAATCCAAAACGAGAAAGGCTTGAATCACCATTGCCAGTTTTCATTTGCCCCATTACCTCATCATAGGTTCGGTTCTCTTTGGTGATATAAACGATATGCTTGATGGGAGATTCCTTCTCGCCAGGAAAACTGGGCAAAGGGTTTGTGGTCTTTTTTACATCAAATGCTGCATAGGTA
>CAILKQ010000178.1 GCA_903834825.1 uncultured bacterium
GCTCAGAGGATGCGATGACCTGTAAATGTCAACATAGTAGCCACTCGTGGGAGAGGTTCGAACAATGGCCATGGTTCTTTGCTGGTTTGTTTTTGTACTACCATCCGTGTATCGGGTGTCGGTAAAGGAGCAATGGGGTGAAACAGCTGTCAGCCCTGCCTTTGGCTCCATCGCCTTCAATTTTATTTCTCCTATTTTCTTGGTGCCTCCACCTCCTTTGAAATATGGTACGGAGCCTGAAGCAGCACCCCCAACAACAGTATTGTGTGCAGCCCATTGCGCATAATATTTGACATGCGAAACGTCTTCATAATTGGTGCCGTTTCCAGGGTCTGGCCCCATCACGGTTCCTGCTCCATACAACTCCATGGACATACCGTTGGCATGGTTGTGGTTGTAGGTGGCACCTTGAACCACAACCATCAAACCTGTTTCCTTGTCTGTTCCGTTTCTTTGCAAATATGCTTTGGCAAAATCGAGTTCACCACTGCGCGGCCATTGGTAAACAATGGCATTGTTCAGCGGAAGTTCAGGCAGATAAGACAGCAGTCCAAGGTAATTGGATGCTTCCCGCTTATAGCCTTTTTTGTCAATCAGCACTTGCATTGCAGCCGCGAGTTGGGGCAGGATGGGGTTGGCATATTTTTTAGCCATGGCCATACCAATCTCTAAGCATTCTGCACTTTGGCTAGCCGGTCCTGTATCGCCAAACGAAGGAGCCATCAAATTGGGAAATGAATATTTCAACATCACATAAGAGGCTTGCAGCAATTCCGGACTTTTACTGAAAATACCGTACCCGTTTTTTTCCATGGCAATTGAAGAAATCAGCAAATTGCTTACAGGAAAATTATGGTAACCGCTGGGTTCTTCCCAATGTCCATCTGGCGTCATCATTTGTTTTACGGTCGATGGGATGCTGAGGTGTCCGCAACTTCCATTGATGGTGTCTTTGGTGGTATAGTACTGAAGATAAAAATCCCTTTTGCTTTTGTTCTCTAACGCCAGTGCGGAGAAGACCATTGCAGGGGCCTGTGCGGCATACCAGTTGTTTGTCCAAAACCCCCTGAATGTCATGGTATGGACAACTTTTTCAAAAACCGGCTCATACCATTTTGTTTCATATTTGTTTTCTCTGAGGTAGTCATACAGAAAATCATATACCAATGGCAATTGCTGGTAGTTTCTGTCTCCCAGCGTTTGTATGGATAAAAAACCTGTGCGACAGGGTCCATGGATTGGGTTTTGGAAGTAGGCACCTCTTGCCCACTGCGACAGGATGTCTGCAGCAAATTTTGCATATTCTTTCTTGCCACTCAACCAATATAAAATTGATGCATCCAGGGCCAGTTGATTGATCTCTCCATTGATATCGTCTACAAAAGTTTGTGGACTTACCCATTCCTTTTTTCCTTGAGGGCCTTCATTTTGAAGGAGCATCAGCATTGAACTGTCGTAGGGCAGCAGTTCTTCAATGCGGGGTTTTCGGAAAGTATATCCATCCTTGCTCACAGGTGGCCGTTTATGGGGGGCAACCCGAACGGTAGGATAGGGTGCGTTCCCAGCATAGCTGACCAGGGCCGTACCTTCGGCATCTGAATAGAACTCGGTGTACTGTTTTCCTTTGCCACGGTTCATTACATAGCGGCTCAGGATCCATTCGGGATCTTTTTGATGGCGTTCTACATAGGGCCTTAGCCGATTCTCCATATCATTGAAAATGGTTCTTGCCCAGGCATGATTATTTATTTTATTGAGGATGATTGTTCTATCCTGCGTGTTTACAAGAATATGGGGATGTTTTTCCTGGGCAGATGACATGCCACAAATAAACAGCAATAGGAAAAGTACAGCAAAGCTATATTTCATGGTCTTGGTTTGTTTGCCCCTTTGTTTAATTCTTCCAATTTTCAAGTGCTGGTATGTTTTTTAATTTGCTTTTTCCTTTCTTGCCAGGAATTAGCCTGACGTTCAGTGCAACTTTTGTGTTGGCAGGAACGGTTACTTCAAATCCAGTCAGGATGGTGCCGGGATTGGGGGCATCATATGATTTGGGTGGATCAGTTGACCAGGTCTTCATCTTGAGGTTGGGTAGTTTTCCAACATCCAGGGTAAGGGTCTTTCCATCTTTGGTGAGCAAAGCCTGGTGGTCATTGATGATGGTGACTTCAGCAGGGGTTAGCATGGTCCATCGTATCGTGGTTTCCTTTCCCAGCGTTTCAATTTCATCCCGAATCATTACCTGTTTTTTATCGACCACTGCAATACCTCTTTTTGAAGCCGCAACCTGCCCTTTATAAATTTCGGAGAGATCAATAATGGTATGCATGAAATTGGGATTCTTGGAAGATGCAACGATAGGAGCATTGCCTGTTACCAGTTGGTGTTGGCTGTCGATGGCCAATGTATTGTGCACCAGGTTTGTTAGTCGAAACACCGTCCATCTTTCCGCATCCTGGGTTCTTCCAAACAATTTGATACCTTTTGATTCCAGTGACTCATAGTCTTGCATGCCAAAGTCCATGGCCCATCTTACCCCGTCAGCTTCCATCACAAATGAACCAATGTCCATGTGGGCATGGTTGATCGACACTGAGCCACCTTTTGTTGCCACATAAATGGCATTGGGGTCCGTCCATGAGGTGCGCATCATGGCAACAGGATTTTTTCCATTCCCCAGCCACATGGTTTCTGTTGGTGCACTGATGTTATCCAAAGAGATGCCGCCGCTCCAGAGCATGATGGCTGGAAACAACCTGTCCAGGACCAGTGCTTCAGGTTTTCTTGTTTTAAGGTAGCTTCTTTCCACCCATAGCAAAGAAGGGTCATTCACCTTGTTGGCCAGCCAGAACATGGCGGGGTGAAGGCCACCGCCGCCCCCTGCATCAGAATAATTGAAAGGCTTACCAGTGGGCCCTGTCATGTTTTCCATGAAGCCTGCGGTTTTCATGAATCCTGGCAACTGGTTCAGTCCAAAATCTTTTCCAAACAATTTTTCAATGGCACTGATGAACATGACATTGAAACTGGTTCCATATCCCCAATAGCCATAACCCTCGGGATATACACCGTCGGGTCCATAATCATGCATGGGCAATACAATTGAGCCAATGGCCCGGTTGATGATTTCTTTGGCCAGTACAGGCTGGTCTTCATATATGGCCATCGCCCCATAGGTCATGCCTGCATTGCAGACCTGGTTCCAGTTGTGCTCAGCCTTTAACCAGCCGTTGTATTTAGACTCCATCGAAGGCTCCAATCCTTTTTTCAAGATGGCTTCTTTGATGATGGATTTTGATGCATCTGACAAATCGTTGTAAAGCCAATCATAGCCGATGGCAACGGCCATGGTCATTTCTGCCACATCAAGGAAATGCGAGGGGTTCCAGTCACTGAATCCTGCGATGGCCAACATCTCTTTCTCGGCCCTGTCGAGGTATTTTTTGTCTGCTGTTGTTCTGTATGCATAGGAAAGGAAAAACAGCCTGCGCAAGGCTTCCCGGGATTTGTCCAGCAAGCGTCTTCCAATCTGGATTCTTTGAACAGGGGCAATGGAGAGTAGCCTATCAGATTCATTGATGATGGCCTGTTGGGTATTGGCCCAAACCGTATCCTTGCTGATGCTCAGTTTGATATTGGCTTCTTCTCCTTTCAACATCAGGATCCGCGGATGCGCCTGCAAGGTTTTGATTTCTCCAATATGGTCTGTTTGTGCAGTTGCTGTCTGTTGTATGAGGATGAAGAACAGGAAAACTTTGCACGACTTGAAAAATGGATTCATGGTATATGGCTTCGTTTGAAATTTAGATGCTTTTTTAAGCAAATGATTGTGTAAATAAGGTAGGCTTTTTTTCGTTCATATTTTGATAATGTTGAATTCACACCTTTATAATACTAAGCAATTATGTTCGCCACCAAATCATACTTCAATCATTCTAACAAATTTTATGAATAACAAGGTATTTGGAATTTATAGCACAATAATAATTTTCGTTTTGTTGGGTTTCGCAGCCAATGGGCAATCAATTGTATTGAACGGTAGGGTTACAGCCAGCGAAGGTGTAGTAATTTCTGGTGTCAATGTTCAGCTTGTTGGCAAAAATACAGGGACAATTTCTGATGACAAAGGGGTTTTTAAAATTGCAATAGGATCTGCAAACGATCGTTTGGCATTTTCTGCGATAGGTTATATACCCAAGGAAATTGTTGTTGGAAACGCCACTACAATTGAAGTGGTATTGCAAGAGGATAATCAAACTTTGGGAGAAGTTGTTGTCACTGCATTGGGTATCAAGAGAGCTGAAAAGTCTCTGGGTTTTGCAGCACAAACCCTTCAATCCAAGGCCTTGTTGGATGCAAAAACAAACAATTGGATCAATTCAATTTCTGGAAAAGTTGCCGGCCTCAACATACAAGGGGTAGGTGGAGGTCCAATGGGATCCTCTAGAATTACGCTACGTGGTGAGTCTTCTTTGAATTTGGATAATAATCAGGCCTTGATTGTAGTGGATGGAGTGCCAATTTCCAGCAAAATAACCGGCACTGGTTTCAATTCTCATTTATCTGCTGACAGCCCAATCGACTATGGTTCAACGGTTTCTGATTTAAATCCAGATGATATAGAAACGGTAACTGTTCTGAAAGGGCCTGGCGCAACTGCTCTTTATGGAAGCAGGGCTGCTGGGGGTGCATTGGTTATCACAACAAAAACTGGTGCAAGAAAAGACAAAGGAATAGGGGTGACATTGAATTCAAATTTCAATATTGAACAAGTTAACCGCTGGCCTGATTATCAATTTGAATATGGAGAGGGCAGAACAAGTAATTATTACTCTTATCTAAACAGTGTAGATGGAATCAATACCAGTACAACCGCAGCCGCAGGAAGGGCTTGGGGCCCGAAATTCAATGGTCAATCATATTTTCAATACAATCCTTTAGACCCCAACGGAACGCCTACAGAGAGAACACCATGGGTTGCTTATGATGATTATATTTCAGGGTATTTCCAAACCGGTCGTACTTTTTCAAATAGCATCTCATTGGATGGTGGAACAGAGAAGGGATCGGCTCGATTTTCTTTTACCCATCTAAAGAATGAATGGATTATTCCCAATACAGGGTTTGAACGCATCAATGCCGCTTTATCAGTGAGCCAACAACTTTCGAGTAAATTAAAAATAACGGGGAAGGCAAACTATACCAATAAAAAAAGTGAAAATCTTCCTGCTGCTGGTTACAACAATCAATCACTCATGTATTTTGTTATTATAGGACCTGCTCCCAACGTTAAACCATCATGGTATAAGCCATATTGGACGCCAGGTTTGGAGGGTGTAAAACAAAAAAACCCTTTCAATCCTGGTCCGGATAATCCTTATTTGGACATGTATGAAATGCTCAATAAAATGAACAAGCATGGCTTTATAGGGAATATTTCAGCCAGTTATCAACTTACGAAGGACCTGGAATTGATGCTTAGGTCTGGGTTAGACATGTCTTTTGAATATCGTTCACAGCAGAGGCCATTTAGCATGACCAAATATCCGAGGGGAATGTTCCGTGAACAAAATGTGTTTAGCTATGAATCCAACACAGATGTGCTTTTGTCTTACAAAAAATCGTTGGCAGAAAAATTGAGCCTAAATGCATCTGCAGGGGCAAATGCCATGAGTCAGACCTATGATTTTGCAGGACTTTATGCAGATCAATTGGCCCAACCAGGGGTATATCAAATTTCCAATAGTTTAGATCAAGCAGTGGCTGACCCATTCAAAACTAAAAAAGCTATTTATAGCGTATACAGTTCTGCTCAGCTTGCATTCGATGAAAAAATATTCTTGGATATTACGGGAAGAAACGATTGGTCCAGTACCCTTCCATTCGCCAATAATTCATTTTTTTATCCTTCGGTAAGCAGTAGTTTTATTTTGAATGAAATGTTCAAATTGCCTGCTGCTATTTCATTTGCTAAACTAAGGGGTTCTTGGGCACAGGTAGGAAATGACACCAGGCCTTATCAAACAAATCGGTATTACGACAGGATTTATAGCAACAGTTTTACAAATCCTTCAACACTTTATAATGCAGATTTAAAACCAGAAATTACTTCTAGCTACGAGATTGGATTGGATTTGCGTTTGTTAAACAACAGGATAGGTTTTGATTTTGCCATGTTTAACAACAAAAGCCGCAATCAAATCCTTGCTGTTCCCTTAGATCCTACTTCTGGATTTTCAAATGCTTTGATCAATGCAGGGTTGATCAATAGTAAGGGTATTGAACTCAAGTTAACTGGCAAAATCATCAAGAATAAAAACTTCTCTTGGAACAATACCTTGCTTTGGTCTCGCAACAGAAGTTATGTGCTTGAATTGGCAAGCGGCATCACCAACCAAACCATTTATAGCCATAGTGGAAATGTAACCATAGAAGCAAGGGTTGGCGGTTTGATGGGAGACATGTATGGAAGAGGGTTTCAACGTTCCCCCGATGGTAAAATTGTATATGGCACCAATGGTTTGCCAGCACAATTGGACCCAACTATAAAAAAATGGGGTAATGCATTTGCTGATTGGAAGGGAAGTATTGCCAATGAGTTTATTTATAAAGGTTTAAAATTGAGTATTTTGATTGATGGACAAATGGGGGGCAGCATGTATTCGCAAACAAATCACAAAAACAATACATTGGGTAAAACCAAAGTTACCTTGCCTGGAAGAGATAATGGAATCGTAGGTGATGGTGTTGTGAAACAGGTGGATGGAAAATATACACCCAATACCACCAATGTTGCCGCCAGTGCTTATTATGATAATTACTATCAAATCAGCAACGCAGAAATAAACATCTTTGATGCAACTTTTGTAAAGATCAGAGAAGTTCGCTTTGAGTTTAACCTACCTCAACAATTTTTGCAGAAACTGGGAATAAAACAAACATCTGTTGCGTTGTTCGGACGTGATTTATTCAACTTTACGAAATTTCCTGGCTTCGACCCCGAGGGTGGTAACTTAAACAACGGAACACTCACACCAGGTGTGGAACTTACGCAATTCCCATCTGCACGTAGCATGGGAGCAAACCTAACATTCAAGTTTTAATTGAATTTAAACAATTGTAATGAAAAAATATATTCAAAACAACAGAATTGTCTTATCAATGCTCTGCCTGATTCTTTTGGTATTCTCTGCTTGTACTAAAGAATTTGAAGAACTAAATACAGACCCTAACAGGCCAAAGAGTGTTAATCCCGGAGTAGTGCTCGGTCAGTTGCAGTATAGAATTGTCAATAATGCTGTATCTGCTGCCAGGAATTTCACGCATGAGCTTATGCAAGTGGACGCACCGAGGGCAAGCACAAGTGGGTTAGGACTTCATCGTTATACCGTTAGCCCGGGTTCTGGTGTATGGTCTTCATTTTATCAAAACATAACTGATATAGAAGATATTTATGCTGTTTCCGACAGGTTGAAAGAGAACAATTACAAAGCCATAGCATTGGTATATAAAAGTTGGGCATATTCTATTTTGACAGATTTGTATGGAGATGTTCCCTACAGTCAGGCAATCAAGGCTACCGATGGCAAATTCAAGCCAGCTTTTGATAAGCAGAAGGATATTTATGTTCAGATGTTAAAAGATCTCGAAACCGCAAATGGATTATTTGATGATACCAAAGCCTTGACTTATGGAGGTGATATGGTGTATAATTCAAATGTTCTCACTGGAACCAAAAACGTTGGCATACAGATGTGGAAGAAATTTTCTAACTCTTTGCGGTTAAGGCTATTGCTCAGGATCATAAAAAGGGATGGTGAAATTGATGTAAAAACACAAATAAGAAACTTATTGTTGGAGCCTCTGAAGTATCCAACCTTTACTTCAAATGCTGATGATGCAATTTTCAGGTATCCTGGGACCTATCCTTTCTTTAATCCTTTTTACAATGCAAGAACATTGGATTGGAGGGATGGTACTTATTATACGGAGTTTTTCATCAATCAGTTGAATGCAGTGCAAGATCCAAGGTTGCCAATTTGGGCTATACCCATTTCAGTAGCAGGCGTTCCAACCTTTAGGGGAATAAAGAGTGGGTATCCAACAACCTTAGAATATGTAGTTGGACAAAATTCAAGTTATACAGATGCTTTAAAAACTTTGCCACAACTAGGGGTTATGATGTCTTGGTCTGAAGTAGAATTCATCAAAGCAGAATTGGCATTAAATGGGTTCACTACTGGAAAAACTGTAAAAGCACATTATGATGCAGGAATTTCAGGATCTATCGTTCAATGGGGTGCAACTGTTCCGGCAGGGTTCCTTGCAAAAAAGGGGATCGCATTGGATGAGACGGCGAGTAAAGATGCCCAGTTCCAACAAATCATGCTTCAAAAATATTTTGCTTACTTTTTTGTAGACTATCAGTCTTGGTTTGAAAAAAGAAGAACTGGATACCCTGTACTTCCACGTGGAACGGGTATTCCAACCGCCAATAATTTCCCAAGCCGGGTGCCTTATCCAACTTATTTGCAATCACTCAATCCCGAGGGCTTGGCTGCAGCAGTACAATCGGTTGGAACTGATGTAAGTGATACAAAACTGTGGTGGGAAAAATAAGATAATTTTATACGTTAAATTTAGGCATGAAAAAGTTTCTTCTTTTTATTCTTTCCTCAATTTGTTTGGCATCTTTTGGTCAGCAAAATACAAAAGCTCCAAGTAACGGTTCATATACTTTACCCAACGGTTGGTCTTTAACGCCTGCTGGAAGGGCATTGGAATTGGGTGATTTCCCCCTTAATATTGCAGTGACTCGGTCTGGAAAATTGATGGCGGTTACAAACAATGGTCAAGGTGTACAAAGTATCCAATTGATAGACCCCCAAAAGGAATCTATTCTTGATAAAATTGTAATTCCAAAATCATTCTATGGATTAAAATTCAGTAAAGACGAAAAATTTCTGTACGCCTCAGGTGGAAATGACAATCGAATCCTTCAATATGCCATACTAAACAACAAATTGGTTTTAAAAGACAGCTTGGTGCTGGGCAAACCTTGGCCCAATAAGATTTCACCTGTTGGGATAGAAATTGACGAGAAAAGACATTTAATCTACACGGTTACAAAAGAAAACAATGCCCTGTACATTGCAGACATTGCAAAAGTTACTCCAATAGATTCAATCAACCTTGGCCATGAAGGATACACATGCATACTTTCTCCAGATAACAGCATCTTGTATATCTCATTATGGGGGGGTAAAAAAATAGCTTTATTTGATACTGAAAAGAAAAAAATATTTGCAGAAATTCCTGTTTCTTACAATCCCAATGAATTAATCTTAAACAAGGAGGGTAGCCTCCTCTTTGTTGCCAACGCTGGTGATAACAGCGTATCTGTAATAAGCACCAAAGAACGCAAAGTAATTGAAGTGTTGGATGCAGCTATTTATCCCAACTCTCTTGTTGGATCAGTTACAAATGGGTTGGCTCTTTCAGCAGATGAAAAAACCTTGTTTATTGCCAATGCGGATAACAATTGTCTGGCGGTTTTTGATGTAAGTAAAAAAGGGGAGAGCATATCAAAAGGGTTTATACCCGTTGGATGGTACCCAACTTGCGTGCGTGTTGTAGAAAAAAAAATATTTATTTCCAATGGCAAAGGATTTACATCTTTTGCAAATCCCAAAGGTCCTCAGCCCGTTTTTACAGGCATCAAATCTGAATCTCATTCAGGGGAAGATACCCGTGGACAGTATATCGGAAATTTAATGAAGGGTTCTCTTAGTATTGTTGATATGCCCAATGATGCTTTGCTGAAAAAGTATTCCCAAATGGTTTATCTCAATTCTCCTTACAATAAGGGGAAAGAACTATCGCCGGAAGGAGAAGTAAATAATCCCATTCCATCTAAAGTGGGAGATCCTTCACCCATAAAACATGTCTTTTACATCTTGAAAGAAAATAGGACATATGATCAAGTTTTAGGAGATGTCAAAGAGGGAAATGGTGATACTTTATTGTGTTTGTTCGGCAATAAATACACTCCCAATCAACATAAAATAGCAAAAGATTTTGTACTGTTAGACAATTTTTATGTGGATGCCGAGGTGAGCGCCGATGGCCATAATTGGTCTTTGGGTGCTCACGCCAATGATTACCTTGAAAAAACATGGCCAACAGGTTATGGCAGAAGAGGTGGTGTTACTGAAGGCATGGGTAGAAGAAAAATAGCCAATGATAAAGATGGTTTTATCTGGGATTTTTGTAAGCGCGCAAATATCTCTTACAGAACATATGGTGTTTTTGCTGATGATAACAAAGGCAATATTCCCGCTTTGGATGCTGATCATGTGTGCAGCAAGTTTACAGGGTATTATAACCAGAAAGTCAGGGATACTGCCCGTGTTGCACAATGGAAACATGATTTCGATTCATTGGTTGCAGTCAATGCTGTACCTGCATTCAATTCAATCCGACTGGGTGCTGATCATACACAAGGTTTGGCAGTTGGTAAACCCTCACCCTTTGCTTGTGTAGCCGACAACGACCTGGCTGTTGGCATGTTTCTTGAACATTTGAGCAACAGTCCCATCTGGGAAAAATCTGCAGTGTTCATCATTGAAGATGATGCACAAAATGGACCAGATCATGTGGATGCCCATCGATCTACAGCCTATCTGGCAGGTCCATTTGTTAAGAGAAATCATGTTGACCATACCATGTATACAACTTCAGGTATGTTAAGAACGATGGAGTTGATTTTGGGACTATCACCAATGACACAGTACGATGCAGCTGCCATGCCAATGTTCAAAAGCTTTACATCCAAACCCAATTTCACAAAATTTAATTCTCTTAAGTCTAATGTGAATTTAGATGAATTGAATACTGCGTATACACCCACTGCCTTAAAATCAGAAAAACTTGTTTTTACGGAAGTAGACAGCAACGACGATAATCTATTCAACGAGATACTTTGGAAAGGAATAAAGGGTGAAGATGCAATCGTTCCCGTTCCACGGAGAGTTGCCTTTGTATTGCAAACTGCCAATCATAAAGATTAGGGTGCAAAGAGGTGTGTATGCGTTGGATGTTTTAGCCTATAAAGCTTCTCAGCTTTAATGACAAAGACGCCTGATCAGTTCTATGTGCTTCGGAAATTGATTTGTTAGAGCGGCTACCTCCGCCAATTCAAAATCGCTAAAATCAAATCCGGGGGAAACGGTACAACCGACAAGTGAGAATGATCCATTATCGCCTATGGGTTCTGAAGCAAACCAGCTGTTTGCCGGAACAACCAATTGATAGGATTCTCCATTGTTGAGGTTACTGCCCAGTTTCAGGCATTCATAATCACCATTGGGATGGATGACATGAATATTGAGGGGACAACCTTCATAAAAATGCCATACCTCATCGCTTTTGATGCGGTGGAATGCCGAAAAACTTCCGGTAGGCAGGAGAAAATAAATGGCCGTAGAAAAGCTGCGGCTTCCCTCAAATCTTTCAGGCAATGCCTCCTTGAAGATCAGTTCTACTGCGGCATAGGTCTGTCTGAAAAAACCGCCCTCTGGGTGGGGGAGCAGGTTGTAATGTTTGATCAGTTCCTCGATCTTCTTAGCGTTTTGTTCAATCATGATCCAATGTACAACCTAAAACAAAAAGCCCCAAGATTTCGTTATGCAAAAAATTAAATACTGCTGAAACTTATTTGAAATAAAATAACTCTTTCAAATTGTTTATCTTGATAGAAATAGAAAAGATGATGCGACTTAAAAATACTATCCCTTTACTCCTGCTGGTTTTTTTCTTGAACGGTGCTGCGCAAAATAAAAAACAATTAGATAGCTATAAAACTGATGACTGGCCCGTTATTACAAAAAAGACAAATCAACAGGAGATTTATCCTCCTTCCAATATGCCCCGTGTAGATATACACACCCACATGGATTCAAAAACCAA
>CAILKQ010000179.1 GCA_903834825.1 uncultured bacterium
GAATATTCCATGCCGCCAATTCCACCATCCACCACGATGTCAACCAGCTTCTGAAACTTTTCGTGGATCAGTTCAGGATCTGTGAATTCTTCCACCATGTCTCCGGGAAGGGATGAACTCAGGATGGGATTCCCCAATGCTGCAGCAATGGCGTGGGTAATATGATGATCGGGAACCCTCAATCCTATCGTGTCTTTTTTGCTTTTCAAAATCTTAGGAACCTCCTTGCTGGCAGGTAGAATAAAAGTGAATGGACCGGGGATATGGTTCTTGATGAGACGATACTGTGGTGTAGAGATGGTCCTGGCATATTTGCTCAAATCAGAAAGATCGCTGCAAATGAAGGAGAGATTGGCTTTTAAAGGATCAAGCCCTTTGATGCGGCAAATCCTTTCAACCGCTTTGGGTTGAAAAATATCACAACCCAGTCCATAGACGGTATCTGTGGGATAAATAATCACACCGCCACTGCGCAAACAATCGGCAATTTGTTTGATCAATCTTGCTTGTGGATCTTTTGGGTGTAGCGTAATCAGCATCGGTTATGAAATGGTCCAGGTTTCTCCGCCACGGAGCAACTTGTTCAAATCGCCAAGGCCTTTCTTTGCAATGACCTCATCGATCTGCATTTGCATTTGGTCTTCGTAGCATGCCCTTTCGGTTTCATAGAAAACACCAAAAGGCCTGGGCAGGTGACCCGCGATATTGGGATCATCAAACATGCGCACAAGAATTTGTGCCTTGTAAAAATCATGGTCGTCGTGGATCCAGCAATCGTCTGCACTGTCGCCTTCTGCAAGGTCAACCACAACAGGCTTGAACCCATCAAGCTTGATGCCTTTTTCCTTGTTGGCACCAAAAACCAGGGGCTTCCCTTGCTCAAGGAAAAGTGTTTCCATAGGCTTGGAGGCCTTGTCTGTAAATATTTCAAATGCCCCATCGTTGAAGATGTTGCAGTTCTGGTAGATTTCAAGGAACGAAGAACCCTTGTGGGCATTGCTGCGCAACAATGATTCCTGCAAGTGTTTGGGATCGCGGTCCATGGTTCTGGCAATGAAGGTCGCATCTGCGCCCATGGCCAGGGCCAAAGGATTGAATGGATGATCAATGCTGCCAAAAGGGGTAGACTTAGTAACCTTTTGCACTTCAGAGGTTGGTGAATATTGCCCCTTGGTAAGGCCATAAATCTGGTTGTTGAACATCATGATGTTCACATCAAAATTCCTTCTCAACAAATGCATCGTATGGTTGCCGCCAATGCTGAGAGAATCACCATCACCCGTTACAATCCAGACACTCAACTCAGGCCTTGTTGCCTTCAAACCACTCGCGACGGCAGTAGCCCTTCCATGGATGGAATGCATGCCATAGGTTTCCATATAATAAGGGAAACGGCTGGAGCAACCGATTCCTGAAATAATCACGATGTTCTCTCTTGGGATACCCAAGGTTGGCATCACCTTCTGCACCTGTGCAAGGATGGAATAGTCTCCACATCCCGGACACCACCTTACTTCCTGATCTGTTTGAAAATCTTTGGCAGTGAGCGGTGATGTTGTTTGTAATACTTCAGTCATAAAACACGTTTATTCTTTTAAATATACTCAATTATTTTGTTTCGCTGGACGACTGCAGGGCTTCCCAATACTCAGCACCCCTTCGTGTATGGGGGATGACGATGGTTCCGCCCACAATGTTGGCAACCGAAAATATCTCGTAGACTTCATCTGTTGTCAATCCCAATTCATGGCATTTTCCCAGGTGATACTTGATGCAATCATCACACCTCAACACCATGCTGGCCACCAGTCCCAGCATTTCCTTGGTCTTGACGTCCAATGCCCCTTCCTGATAGGTATTGGTATCGAGGTTCCACAGGCGTTTCATCACCAGATTGCCCTTGCTCAGGATGACATCATTCATCCTTTCTCTGTATTCATTGAATTCGTTTACGATACTCATGTGTGGGTTTGTTGTGCAAAGTTGCAGAAAAGAATTGGGATTAGGGATGAAGGTTGAAGGGGTTGAAGGGGTTGAAGAGGTTGAAGGGGTTGAAGGGGTTGAAGGGGTTGAAGGCGTTGAAGGCGTTGAAGTTAAATCCTTAAACCACTTCAACAGGCCGCAGGCCACTTCAACTGCTTCAACACGCCTCGCTACTTCAGTTCTTTCAACAGAAAAAGGGAACCATTGGTTCCCTTTTTCAATCAGATAGTTGATGCGATTACCAACGGTTTCCACCGCCGCCGCTTCCGCCACCACCGAAGTTACGGCGAGGAGCACCACCACCGCTTCCACCGCTGCCACCATTGCTAGGGCGCGCTTCACGAGGTTTTGCTTCGCTTACTTTGATAGCACGGCCTTCAACAGTTGCACCATCCAATTCCTGGATAGCTTTCTGTGCGGCTGCATCGTCAGACATTTCAACAAAACCGAAGCCACGGCTACGACCAGTGAATTTGTCTGTAATAACCTTTGCTGAAGTTACTTCTCCATACTCAGCAAAAAATTCTTTCAAGTCTTCATCCTGTACGTTGAAGCTCAAATTTGAAACATAAATGTTCATTTCAAAAAAATAAAAAATTAAAAAAAGGATGAGAGAAACACAGGCGTAAAGAAGACTTTTACTATTAGCAGAACATGCGTAGCAGAAAATACTTTCACTTACTAAATACTGTACTTAACTCAAATTACATGGCAAAGCTACCCTTAATAATTGGATTTGCAAGAAATAAATAAAAAAATGGTACTTTTTTGCACATTTTAACAACATTTTCCTCAAAAAGGGACAGCCCTTCGCTCTGCCTGAAGGCTTCTGAAGGTGATTATCGTGCTTAACAGGAAGAAAAACGCGCCGGCAATGAAGGGGGCACCCGGGAAATAAAGCGGAGCGCCATCCCTGCTGAAAAATGAAAACAGGTTGGTCATCAGGGGCGGTCCAACGATTGCGGTAGCACTGATCAGGCTGGTCAGGGCGCCCTGCAACGCACCCTGTTCATTGGCCGGAACATGGGAAGAGATGAGGCCCTGTAAGGCGGGGCCAGCAATTCCTCCAAGGCAATAAATGACGCAAAAAGCAAACATCATATAGGTATTGGGAGCATAGGCAAAGCAGACCATCCCAATGGTATACAACACCAGGCCGACGAAGACGGCCTTTTTCTGACCGAGCTTGGGTATCGCAATACGGATCAGTCCGCCCTGAACGATGGCAATCATCAACCCCACAAAGGCCAGAGAGTATCCCACCATCGCTGGATCCCAGCCAAATTTTTTCATGGTATAATAGCTCCAGGTGCTTTGCACAGCATTGGCACCCAAATAGATAAAAGTAAAGGAGAGCACAAGACCGGCAACTGTCGGATATTTTTTCAGGTGAAGCAATGAGCCCACCGGATTGGCCCGCTTCCACTCAAATTTCCGCCTCTTGTCTTTAGAAAGTGATTCTGGGAGGATGAACATGCCATACAACCAATTGACCAAAGCGAGGCCGGCAGCAAAATAAAAGGGCACCCGCTCGCCAAACTGGCCCAAGACTCCACCAATCAGAGGCCCAATGATAAAGCCCATACCAAATGCTGCACCAATCATCCCAAAATTCTGTGCCCTTTTCTCTGGTGTACTGATGTCGGCAATATAGGCGGATGCCGTGGTGAAACTGGCACCCGTGATGCCAGAGAGTATCCTGGCAATGAAAAGCCAGGTGATGCTTGGTGCCCAGGCCAGCAGCAGGTAATCCAGGCCAAATCCGAAAAGCGAAAAAAGAATCACCGCCCTTCTGCCATACTGGTCGCTGAGGCTTCCCAGAACAGGAGCAAATAAAAACTGCATGAAGGCATAGGTAAACATCAGCCAACCGCCATAGCGGGAAGCAACGCTCATGTCTCCGCCGGTCAGTTGCTGGATTAATTTGGGCAATACAGGAATGATGATGCCCAACCCGATGACATCAACCAATACGGTTACAAAAATGAATCCCAACGCAGCTGATCTCCCCTTCCCAAACATCCTGTTGTATTTATTGATTAGTGTTGCAATGAGTCGTAGACCTTTACCTTACCCCAAAGGGATGAGCAATCTGAAATGAATTTCAGGTGCTTCGGATGGATCTGGTAGGCATCATGGTCTTCTGAAGTTTCGAAAATATTCAACCAGGAAATGGAGTAGGTATTGTCAATCACTTCCCTGTCTGTGGGCGCAGGCAAACCGATATGGTACATCTTGATTTCCTCCACAGCGGCCAACGCCTCCAGTCCTTCTACCAATTTCTGAAGGTCTTCTTTGCTTTCAGGATGCTTGAGCCAAAAATAAACGTGATGAATAAAAGTGTTCTTGAGTTCCATTGTAATATAATTGAGATGCGAAGTTACAAAATTATCACCGGGCCTCTTGTAGCCAATCCTGAATACCAAGCCGAATTTTCTTGGCAACATTGGCTGGAGATTTTTTGGAGAGGATGAATTTTTCATCTGAGCGATTGCTCAGAAACGCCACTTCCACCAGGCAGTTGGGATAGTCAGTAGGGCCGCTCAAGGCAAAGTTGAAGCTGCCTACATTGCCAAATTCAGCCAATCCCAGTTCCATCATTCTTTTTAAAATGGTTTGTGTCAAAGGGCGAAAACCAATATGCCTGTAAAATGTACTGGTACCCTTCACTGTGTGTACCGAAGAAGAATTGAAATGAATGCTGATCAGCAGGTCTGGCGCAGTGTCCCTCAACATGCGGATACGCTCCGGCATGCTCAGGGAAGTGTCTTTGGTCCTGGTCATGAATATCTTTTTGACGCCTGCTTTTTTCAACTCCTTTTCAAAGGCTATAGCATATTCCAGGGTCAGTTTTTTTTCAAGCTTGGAAGAGGTGTTTCCTGCCGCACCGGAATTGTCTCCCCCATGCCCTGCATCTACAGCAATGAGAACGTTTTTGATGTTTTTGTCTGGTGCATGCTTGATCCTGATGGTCAAGCTCGACGATATGGTATCATAATAAACCGAATAGCCCCAATGCATCTTGCTCTTCAGGTCAACATAGACCCTCAACACCCCATTTTCCATTTGTTCAAACCAGGTATTTCTTACTTCCTTGAGTACTCCTTTTTGGGTGATCCAGTTGGTATTGGAGGTGATGCCAAACAAATCAATGGCCAACCTGTTGGGGTTCACCTGCATGGTTCCACGGTAGGGCAGCTTTTCGGGCATGGAAATGGTGATATAATCAAACCTGTCGTCGCGGAATGTTTTCCAATTGCCGCTCAGGTAATAGGATTTAGACTTGAAAGAAGAATCAAAACGAAGGCTCGACTTGGCAACAAAGGCCCTCAGGTTTTCGGCAAGCGAGATGATATAGTCTGCATTCAGGCTGTCTACCACTTTCACCAAAACACCCGTGTCCATATAGGTCATCTTGGCCCCTCCCAACCTGTCATCACCAGGCCCGTATTCAAAAAAAGGAAGCACGCCAGTAGTTCTTGCAAGCCTTACTGTTTTGCCGTTAGAGGCTCTGGGCTGGCCACCATTGGGCACAGGCTGACCCTGAGCCATGACGAAAAAAGATAGATACACCAGAAACTGAAAAACTTTCTTTTGCATGCCCTAAGTTAGTTTTTTTACCATGCCATTCCGTATAATTACGCATATCAAAAAGCAGTTTCCCTTAATTTTCGCTGATTGGGGGTGTTTATATAATAGAATCGATTGCATGGCGTTTAAGCAGGGAGCCCGTTTTACATCCAAGACCCATGAACCAATCCAATTCCATGCAAAAATCAACGAACAACAGTTTCATCGCCATCACATCTGCTTATCTCTTTATTTTCATTACCAGTTCACTGATCAATAAGTTTTCAACCAGCGCTGAAAATCCAGTGGCCATCTTGAACGTACTGACTTCTCTCATTCAGGCGCCACTGATGCTTGTGCTGCTTGGCCATCTCGCTGGCAAAAGCATGATCAATACCCTGATCGAGGGTTGTCTTGCATTTTTATTGGCTTTTAGTGTCGCTTCACTTGCCTTGAGGGGTATGGGAGAGAACAATCTCTTCATGATTATGCTGGTGGGTTCAATTCCCGTTTTTGCTTTTGCATCTATGCTGTTTGTAGACCATGTAAAACAAATGGTCTATGAAAAGAAAGGGTCCAACAAGACAATTATGCTCAGCAGTATTTTATTCGCCTTTGGTGCTTATATCATTTTACTGCTCTTGAACAGGATTGATCCGAAAGCGCATGCCGGCGATTTTAGGATCATGCTGGGCTTCATCACCCTGGTATCAGGTCTGGTCATGGCCGCTAGCCTTGCTTTCACTAAATCAGAATCAAAAGAATTGATTGCTGCATCGGGCAGAACGCCAGTGCAAGTAGGATTTGACCAATGGGAAAATTTTTCATTGTCAAGCACGCCTGATGTCATCAAAAAAGGAGTAACAGATATCAGCAAATACTATTCAGAATTGCAGAAAACCAGTTAAGGCTCTATAGCATTCCTTGAAATGGCGTTTTTCATCTTGAAAGACGCCATTTTTATTTTATGTACTTCGCCCCGATCTCTCAAATGTTGACAACGAAAAAATGATTTTACAGCAGAATTGATGAAATTTAACGGCTGTTAAAGCCAAACCATGACCATCTTTTTCATCATCGCTGTTGCTCTGCTGCTGCCTTACCGGTTCATCATCCGCCGTGCGAACAGGCAGTTGATGTTTATGCAACGGTATACCGCATCCCAGGTTTCTGCAGAAAAAGCCAGCATCATCATTGCCGCCAGAAACGAAGAAATGAATATTGGCAAATGCCTGGAGTCCTTGCTGGCACAGGATTTCCCGAGAGAGCAAATGGAAATCATTGTGGTGGACGATCAGTCGGTGGACCAAACAGCAGCATTGGTACGGAGTTATGCTGACAGGGGCATACGGTTGATCAGCCTTGGCAAAGAAGATGCGTTTGGAAAGAAGGCTGCGATTGCCAGGGGGATTGCTGCCGCCACGCATGGTATCATCATCACCACTGATGCAGATTGCAGTTACTCCAACAAATGGATCAATACCCTTTTATACTATAGGGAAAAAATGGATGCTGTTTTTGTTGCAGCACCCGTACAATTCAGAAAAGAAATCAGTCTGCTTGACCGCTTTCAGTCGCTGGATTTCATGGCCCTGCAAGGGATTACTGCAGCAGGCGTGAGCGGCAAGTACTTGAACATGTGCAATGGTGCCAACCTGCTGTATACCAAGGAAGCTTTTTCAGCAGTCAATGGATTTGAGGGGATTGATCATATCGCTTCCGGAGATGATATGCTATTGATGGAAAAGATTGACAAGGCTTTTCCTGGCGGGATTAATTATTGTTTTTCTGAAGATGCTATTGTAGTTACCGAGCCTGCAGCGTCTTGGGCTGCGTTTATCCAGCAAAGGATTCGCTGGTCGAGCAAGGCAAAAAACTATTCAAGCATTTTTACCAAGTTAACCCTGCTCTTGGTTTATCTCGTGAATGCAGCAGTAGTGGCTTTGTTGTTAGCAGGTATATTTGATTTTCAACTGCTGAAGTATGGCCTCTTGCTCACCTTAATGAAAACAATTGTGGAGCTGCCCTTCATGATCCGCATCGCAAGATTCTTCAACAAGTCGGCATTGATTCCTTGGTTCATTCCCATCCAGCCCATGCATGCCTTCTACACCGTTGTGGCAGGAACCTTTGGCCTGTTTTCGAAGTACAGGTGGAAGGGGAGGGAGGTGGGTTGAACCTGCCAGCCGAAGGCTGGGGGGTTGAAGGGGTTGAAGGGGTTGAAGAATTATTTCGTTTATCAACCGGCGACGGGGACGTGGCGGTTGAAGCTTTCATCAAGAGAGATGAAAGTTTCAGTGCGTTCAATGCCCTTGATTTTTTGGAGTTGATCGTGGAGTACAAAACGCAATTGCGCGATGTCTTTGGCAACTACTTCAAGGAACATGCTGTAATTACCTGTTGTATAATTCAACCTTACAATTTCAGGAATTTTCTTCAGGTCTTCTGCCACCTGATCATAAAGGGAACTTTTTTCAAGAAAGATTCCAACAAATGCTGTAATATCGTAGCCCAAAAGTTTTAGGTCAACGTTAAGCCTGGTGCCTTTTACGATGCCTATCTCTTGCAGTTTCTTGATGCGGACATGGATGGTACCGCCTGAAACAAAGAGTTGCTTGCCCAGGTCTGCATAGGAAATTCCGGCATCTTCCATCATGATCTGTATGATCTGCAGGTCGAGTTTGTCAAGATTTAATTTTGTAGCCATATCTGGTGTTGATTTTATTACTTTTCAAATATAAGTGCAATTTATTGAATAATATCAATAAATAAAAAATATTTGTTGAAATATTATCAATAAAACCTGCATTACCTTAAATTTGCA
>CAILKQ010000180.1 GCA_903834825.1 uncultured bacterium
GAAAATCGTGGGTGATGTTCAAGCAGGGTACAGTGATACTGCTCTGAATACAGCAAAGGGGTTGGGCATTCTGCACAACGATTTCAGCCGCTCCATTCAAAACAATCCAGTGCACAATCTATTTACAAAAATGGAGCACGGGGACATGTTGCTTGAATTTGATTTCATGATGGCCAAGGGCTCCAATTCCGGCTTTTATTTACAATCAAGGTATGAGGTGCAGCTCTTTGATAGCTGGGGAGTGAAAGCCCCCGGGTACGGTGATTTGGGCGGTCTTTACCAGACCATCAAAAAAGGGAATGGAATGAAGGGAAAGGCGCCCATGAAAAATGCTGCACTGGCACCAGGCCTTTGGCAACACATGGACATCTCTTTCCAGGCGCCAAGGTTTGATGCCAACGGAAATAAAACAGAAGCCGCCAAATTCATTCATGTAAAACTGAATGGCGTCACTTTGCATGAGAACATCAATGTAGATGGACCAACAATATCGGCAGCGTTTGAAGATGAGAAGGCCTTTGGCCCTTTGATGATTCAGGGAGACCACGGAACCTTGGCCATAAAAAACATGAAATACCTTGCACAAGACGACCTGAAACCAAATCTCCATGATATCAGCTTTCAGTATTTTGAAAAATCTGCCGCCAATTTGGCGGAGGCCAAGACCACAAAGCCAACCCTTCAAGGGAAGGCCAATGCCCTTGATTCAAGGCTGGCATCAGCAAGAGACAAATTTCTGTTGGTGTTTGAGGGAAAATTAAACATCCCAACCGCTGATAACTATACGTTCACCTCACTTTTCTCCGGCACAGGAAGCCTTGAAATTGATGGTAAAAAAGTACTCGAGGCAAAGGACTTGTTTTTGAACGGAACGCCTGTTGTGGGAACAACAGAACTGAAAGCTGGCGAACATGCATTCAAACTCTGGATCAACAAGGACTTGGATTGGGCAAGACCAGGACTTTCGTTGTACGTAGAGAAAGCCAACAGCAAATCAATTGCCCTCCATGCGTCGGGCTCCATGCCAGAACGCAGTTCCCCGCCACTGATTGCGGTAAAAGCAGAAAGCGGACCCGAAATGATTCGCTCTTTTATGAACCACAACAATAAAAAATTGACCCATGTGGTTTCTGTTGGAGATCCTTCACAGGTGCATTATTCCTACGACCTCATGCAGGGAGGAGTCCTTCAGGTATGGAAAGGGGATTTCCTCAACACCACAGACATGTGGCATGAGAGAGGCGAACCGCAGACTGCAACAGCACTTGGGGCTCCCATTGTACTTGCCGGAAATTGCCCGATCTATGAAAGGGCCATTGCCAAAGACTCCATCGCTGATTACCAATACAAAGGCTATACCCTTTCGGCAGGGCTTCCCACCTTTTCCTACACATACAAAACACTCAGCATCAAGGATAAGATTCAGCCTGAGGGAAAAGGC
This sequence comes from uncultured bacterium, assembly GCA_903834825.1. GTDB lineage: Bacteria > Bacteroidota > Bacteroidia > Chitinophagales > Chitinophagaceae > Pollutibacter. Next base: position 1,442 of record CAILKQ010000180.1, read on the forward strand.
CTGAAACGCAGCATCAGCGTTACAGGAGAAGGAAAAGAAAAAACCATGATCAGGATTGCCCAGGGCAGCAGCATCACGCCGCTTGGCAACGGCTTGTACAGCATCGGCAACCAAGCCTATTTTGTGCAGATTGCCGCAGGCCTGTTTCCCAAGCTTGAAGGCTATCTTGGTCAACAGGTATTGCTGCTTCCCGCAGGCGAAACAATACAATATCAATTGATTTGGTAGGAAGTCTAGTATTTATAGGTATTTTTGCAACAGATGAGACCCGATTTTCCTTTCAAGCTGTTCAATGATAAAAGCGACACCTATGCATGCCTGATGCAGTCGCTTGCAGAAGATGCTGTAAGAAATTAATTTTTTCACAGGAACAAATCCCTGTTTTCTTACCTCACATTCTCATCAAACCCATTTCTACAATGGAAAGTCTTGAACAATTTCACCAAAAAATCAGTGAAAGGTCAAAAACCTATATTGGATACCCTGTAGCCACTGACTACGACTATTCTGAACTCTATCCCTTGATGCAATACAGCATCAACAATGTTGGAGATCCCTTCATAGAATCATATGACATGCAATGCAAATCATTTGAACGAGAAGTGGTTTCTTTTTATGCTGAATTTTTTAATGCCCCGGCCAACAACCACTGGGGTTATGTAACCAATGGGGGCTCGGAGGGAAACCTTTACGCACTCTATCTTGCCAGGGAACTCTATCCAAACGGAATCGTTTACTACAGCGAGGCCACCCACTACAGCGTTCAAAAGAATCTTCACCTGTTGAACATGAAAAGCATTGTGATCCGCTCCCAGCCCAATGGAGAGATGGACTATGAAGACCTTGCCCAAATGATCCAACTGAACCGCCAACAATCTGTCATCATCATGGCCAACATTGGCACCACCATGACCGAGGCCAAAGACAGCGTTCCCACGATCAAGGAAACACTGAACAAATACGCCATCAAAAGCTCCTATATCCATTGCGATGCGGCCCTTGCAGGATCATATCTACCCTTGCTGGGTGCCAGCGATTTCGATTTTGCGCATGGCGCAGACAGCATTGCCATCAGTGGCCATAAATTCTTTGGATCTCCCATCACCAATGGTATTGTACTGGTGAAGAAATCCTATAAAGACAGGATTGGCCGTTCGATCAACTATATCGGAACGCTGGATACTACGATCACCGGATCGCGCAGCGGAATGAATGCATTGATCGTATGGTATGCCATTAAAAAATGGGGAAGAGAGGGCATGTTGAAAAGAACCATGACCAGTTTGGAAAATGCTGCCCACCTCAGGGTTCACCTCAACGCCATTGGCGTCAAGGCATGGAGCAACCCCAACGCATTGACCGTGGTGATGCCAAAGCCCTCCGATGAGATTTGCAATAAATGGCAACTTGCTACAGACAACGACATTGCCCATGTCATTTGCATGCCTGGCATCTCCAGGGAAAAGCTTGATGAATTCATCGAAGACATGAAGATGTCTCAAACCCATCGATAACATTTGATTGTGCGCGCAGGAAAGCAGGAATTTGACTATCTTTAAGTCAACAAAATTCCTGTTTCCCATGCGCATCATTCGATCAATTTCCCTCGCAACAGTTTCACTCTGCTTTGCCTTTGTTTCAAACGGGCAAACCAATGTCGTACAAACCGAAAAGGATTTCTATTCCCTCAGAACCATTGTTATACCAGAAGAGATCAAGCTTGAAGTAGGCGGTGTGGCTGTAATGCCCGACGGAAGGATTGCGGCATCAACAAGAAGAGGAGAAATTTGGATCATCGAGAATGCATACGGAAACGGGCAACCTTATTTTTCCAAATTCGCTTCTGGCCTTCATGAGGTATTGGGATTGGCTTACAGGGATGGCGCATTCTATTGCACACAAAGGGGTGAATTGACCAAAATTGAAGACAAGGATGGAGACGGCAAGGCCGATAGCTTCACGCCGATCAGTATTTTTCAACTGAGTGGAAACTACCACGAATATGCTTACGGTCCGGTATTTGACAAGAATGGTGACATGTATGTTACCCTCAATGTTGCCTGGGTGGGCTTTGGCGACGGGCTGGGGAAATGGCATGGATGGTTGTTGAAAATAAAGCCCAATGGCACAACAGAACCCATTGCCACCGGGCTTCGTTCACCTGCCGGATTCAACATCAACAGCAGTGGCGATGTTTTCTATGCTGAGAACCAGGGAGACTGGGTAGGAAGCGGAAGGGTTACCCACCTCGAGAAAGGCGATTTTGCAGGAAATGCAGGCGGATTGAACTGGACCAAAGAGCCGGAATCTCCACTCAAACTCACCAAAGATGACCTAAAAGTTGTCGACAATGGTCAGCCCATGCATGAGGCGGCCAAAATCATCAAGGAACTCAAACTTCCGGCGGTATGGTTCCCACATACATTGATGGGCATCTCTACTTCAGACATCCTGGAAGATGAAATGGCCGGCGCATTCGGACCATTTGCTGGTCATTACTATGTTGCTGACCAGGGCCATTCCAAGATCATGCGCATGACGCTGGAAAAAGTAAAAGGAAAATACCAGGGCGCCTGTTACCCTTTTTATGAGGGATTTGCCTCCGGACTCCTGCGCCTGCGTTGGGGGCTTGACGGTTCCATGTTTGCGGGGATGACCAGCAGGGGATGGTCCAGCACCGGTAAGGCAGATTATGCCTTGCAGCGCCTTGTCTGGAGCGGAGAAACGCCTTTTGAAATGAAAGACATCCATGCGCTTCCTGATGGATTTGAAATTGAATTCACCCTTCCTGTTGATGCGGCGAAACTGAAAAATGCGATGAACTATTCAGCCAACAGTTTCACGTACAAATACCACCATAATTATGGCAGCCCCATCATTCAAAATCAAGTAAGAAAGATCAAGGGCATCATCCCATCAGCGGATGGAAAAAAAGTAAAACTGGTCATGGACAGCCTTATTGAAGGCCATATTCACGAAATCAAGGTTCAAAACCTGACATCATCCAATGGCAAAGCACTGTTGCATGATGTTGCGTATTATACCATGAACAATATTCCTGAAGGTGCTGCAACAGTCGTTACCGAAGAGCAAAAAGTGAAGATGATGGACATGAAGCATGACATGAAAATGATGCCCGAAACAAAAGCCCCTGTCAACACCGTCTCGGCCAAGCGCAAATTGACCATGCCTGGCGATTGGGGTCAACCAGATGCTGTGATCAAGCTCGGTACCAAGCCAGGACTGAAATTTGATGTGGCCCGTTTTGAAGTGAAGGTGGGTGCCAAGGTAAGGTTGATGTTCAGCAACAATGATGACATGACACATAACGTGGTGGTGGTGGCCCCAGGTGCTGCTGACGAGGTAGGAAACCTTGCCTTACAACTCGGACTAAAAGGATCAGAAATGAGTTATGTTCCCAACAGCCCGAAAGTCTTGTTCCATACCAAACTCTTGGCGCCGGATGAAATCGAAAGCATTTATTTCTCTGCGCCAACCACGCCTGGTGAATATCCCTTTATTTGCTCTTATCCAGGACATGCCTCTGTGATGCGCGGCATCCTGAAAGTGGTCAAATAGGATGGTCAGAGAAATCCACCAATGGTACAGCCCAGCGCTCAGTAAAGAGATGCCCGTTGCTGTCTATGGCCATTATGGATTTGCCTTGTTGATGATTCCCACCGCAGCCGCAGACTACCTGGAATACGAAAGGTTTGAACTCATCCATGCGCTGAAACCCCTTCTGGATGCGGGCAAACTGAAGATTTTTTCTGTCAACAGCATCAATACCGAAAGCTGGATGAACAAAGAGATGGAAGGCGCGCACAAGGCCATCCGCCAAAACCAGTTCAATGCATATGTTTTCGATGAGGTGGTTCCTTTCATCCAATCAATGACCTCCCGGGACACCCCGATTATCACCTGCGGAGCCTCCTTCGGAGCCTTTCATTCGATGAACCTGTTTCTCAAAAGACCAGACCTGATCAATGGCGTCATTGCGATGAGCGGAGTCTACGACCTGATGGAATACACAGACGGGTTTTATGACGACCAGGTCTATTTCAACTCTCCGATGCATTATATTCCCAACCTCACTGATCATGATACCCTTGAACAGATCAGGCACGGAAAAATCATCATGGCCACAGGAAGCGGCAACCATGAAGATCCCGAAGCCAACAAGAGATTTTCAAATATTTTACACAGTAAATCCATTCCGCATGATCTGGAGGTTTGGGCTGCTGACATCCACCACGACTGGCCTACCTGGAGAAAAATGTTGCCTTATTTTATCGATATGAAATATTGATGCATCCCCTGCGCTGCTGAAACACTGGGTAGTGAAACTGGTTGCGAAAAGAGTAACTTCGAAGCATGGAAAAAAAGCTGTTCCTTATCGATGCATTCGCGCTGATCTTTCGTGCTTACTATGCACTGATCAGAAGCCCGCGCATCACCAGCAAAGGGAAAAACACCAACGCACAGTTTGGCTTCACCAACGCATTGATTGACCTGCTCAACAAACAAAAACCCACCCACCTGGCCGTATGTTTTGATACCGCCGCCCCAACTGAAAGGCATCTTGATTATGCCGAGTACAAGGCAAACAGGCAAGAGGCTCCGGAAGACCTGTTGGCCTCCATCCCCGACATCAAGAAAATCATCGAAGGCCTGAACATTCCTATTCTGGAGACCGATGGTTTTGAGGCCGATGATGTGATTGGCACATTGGCTAAACAGGCAGAAAAAGCAGGGTACCAGGTGTTCATGGTTACGCCCGACAAGGATTATGGACAATTGGTTTCCGACAACATCAAAATATTCAAGCCGCCCTACCAGGGCGGAGATTTTGAAATCATTGGCCCCAAAGAGGTCTGCGAAAAATGGAACATCAAAGATGTTTCGCAGGTGATTGACATCCTGGCCATGATGGGCGATGCTGTTGACAATATTCCGGGCATTGCGGGTGTTGGAGAAAAGACTGCTGCGAAGTTGTTGGCAGAATACGGCACCGTTGAAAACGTGTTGGCCAATGCAGACCAACTCAAGGGTGCACTGGGCGAGAAAGTGAGGCAGGGAAAGGACATGGCCATCATGAGCAAAAAACTGGCCACCATCATCACCACGGTTCCCGTTGCGTTTCATGAAGAAAACTTCAAGGTTACAGAACCCAACAAGGAAGCGCTATTGGACATTTTCAGTGAGCTGGAATTCAGGACCATTGGAAAAAGAATCCTGGGTGAAGACATTCCCGTTGCGGGCCCGGTTGAAAAAGGAACCACGGTGCAGGGAGATCTTTTTGGAGGAGGTGGCACCACCGTTGCAACATCCAACAACAATGTGGGTGCCGAAGAAGAAAACAGCACACCCCTGTTTGCCGATAAAAACATCAACAATACGCCGCATAGCTATGGCTTGGTGGATACAGCCGAAAAAATAGCAGCGCTGATTGCTTTGCTGGAGAAGGAAAAAGAGGTTTGTTTTGATACCGAAACCACCGGGCTGGACGCCAACCAGGCCGATATCGTGGGCATCAGTTTTTCCATCAAACCGGGCACGGGTTGTTATGTGCCCTGCCCCGATACCCGAGACAAAACCAAATCCTTCCTCCTGCAATTCAACCGCCTTTTTGACGATCCTTCCAAGGTCTGGATTGGCCAAAACATCAAATACGATCTCCTGATCCTCAAGAACCATGGATTCACACTGAAAGGAGAAATTTTTGATACCATGCTGGCGCATTATGTGATCGATCCAGAAGGAAAAAGAAGCATGGACCTGCTCAGCGCAAAATACCTGGGCTACGAGCCTGTCCACATTGTAGAACTGATTGGGAAAAAAGGAAAGGGCCAAGGAAGCATGCGGGATGTAGAGGTAGAAAAAATCAAAGAGTACGCCAGCGAGGACGCAGACATCACCCTTCAACTCAAAAATATTTTTGAGCCCCAGCTCAAGGAAAAAGCAGTCGAAAAGGTTTTTTACGAAGTAGAGAATCCGCTGGCAAAAGTCCTTACAGACATGGAATACGAGGGCGTCAGGGTGGATGTTGATTTCCTGAATGAATATTCAAAAACCCTGGAAAAAGAAGCCAAGATTGCAGAAGAGTCTGTTTATGCCACTGCTGGAGTGCGCTTCAACCTTGCCTCTCCCAAGCAGTTGGGTGAAGTGTTGTTTGAGAAGCTGATGCTGGATCCAAAAGCGAAAAAAACCAAAACTGGCCAATACCAAACCGGTGAGGATGTGCTTCAAAAACTGGCCAACCAGTTTCCGATTGTGGACGATATCCTTGCCTTCAGGGAGCTCACCAAATTGAGGTCAACCTACGTGGATGCCCTGCCGCAACTGATCAATCCCAACACAGGCCGCGTGCATACCACCTACGCACAAGCCGTTGCGGTTACAGGCAGGCTGGCCAGCAACAACCCCAACCTCCAAAACATTCCAGTGCGCAGCGACCGCGGAAAGGAAATCAGAAAAGCATTCACTGCCAGGGACAAGGACCATGTACTGGTGTCTGCCGACTATTCACAAATTGAACTGCGGATTGTGGCTGCCATCAGTGGAGATCCCAACATGTGCGAAGCATTCCGATCCGGCAAAGACATCCACACGGCAACAGCAGCAAAAGTATATGGCATCAACGAAGAGGATGTCACCAAGGAAATGCGGTATAAGGCGAAAAGCGTGAACTTCGGCATCATCTACGGTCAAGGGGCTTTCGGGCTAGCAGAAAACCTTGGCATCAGCCGAACCGAAGCCAAAACCATCATCGACAATTACAAAAAAGAATTTCCGGGCATCACCCAATACATGGAATCAACCATCCAGTTTGCCAAAGACAATGGTTATGTAGAGACCCTGATGGGAAGGAAACGCTGGCTCCGCGACATCAACTCTTCCAACTTCACGGTGCGCGGATTTGCAGAGCGCAATGCCATTAACTCGCCCATACAGGGAACTGCTGCAGACATGATCAAACTGGCGATGATCAAGGTACACCATGCGATCAAAAAAGAAGGATTCAAAAGCAAGATGATCCTTCAGGTGCATGATGAATTGATTTTTGATGCGTTGAGGTCTGAAGCAGAGGCCCTGAAAGCCTGTGTCCTCGAGAACATGGAAAATGCGCTTCATCTTCCGAACAATGTTCCGGTGATCGCAGAGGCCGGGATTGGCGACAATTGGCTGGCAGCACATTAATTAAGGTTTGTCATAAAGCCGAAAAACAGCAGCATGATCACTCGTTTCTTCATTCTTATTTTCAAACTCCGCGGCTGGAAGATCGTGGGGACCGTTCCTCCGGAAATCAAAAAGGCCGTGGTGATTGCAGCTCCGCATACCTCCAACTGGGATTTCATTTACGCGATGGCCATTTTTAGTTTGTGTAAACTAAACGTACGCTACTTGATCAAGAAGGAGCTCAACTTTTTTCCCCTGAGCATCGTGCTGAAAAATACCGGGGCCATCCCCGTAGACAGGACCCAAAAAACCAACCTGACCGAGGATGTCATTGCCCGGTTCAAAGAGGCAGATCAGTTGTTCATCACCATTGCAGCCGAAGGCACAAGGAAAAGCGTTGAAAAATGGCGAACCGGATTTTACCACGCGGCCCTGGGCGCCCATGTTCCGGTATTGCCGGGCTACCTGGATTACAAACGCAAAGAAGGTGGTTTTGGTCCACCGATTTACCTGACCGGCAACAAGGCAGAAGACATGGCCAAATTCAAGGCTTTTTATGCAGATAAAAGGGCTAAATATCCTACTTTATTTAACATTGATGCCGTTCGGCTTGGTTGAACAATTGCACAGTATATTTGTAGTGATTTAATATGGAATTAGAAAAATACTTTAGAACACTGACCATGATAGCTGGACGCTATTTTATAATAGCTGGACTGGCTTTCTTGTTGTTCTATGTCTTATTGAAAAAACTGCTTGCACATAAAAAGATTCAGCAGCGCTATCCAAAAACAGCCGACTATATCCGTGAAATAGGTTACTCAATCCTGACCATTTCCATTTTCGGATTCGTGCCTGCGTTTTTTATTTACAATCCTGCTATCTCAAAGTATACGAACTTTTACCGCGATATTGATGAACACAGCATGCTCTATTTCTGGGCCGCCTTCCCCATCATGCTCTTCATGCACGACACTTATTTTTACTGGATGCACCGCCTGATGCACCAAAAACAGTTGTTTAAACTCTTTCACCTGATTCACCACAAGTCTACCAATCCATCCCCCTGGGCCGCCTATGCCTTCCACCCTTTGGAGGCAATCGTTGAAGCCGGTATCCTGGTTGTTTTTCTTTTCACCATTCCTATGCATAAATTTCATTTTCTGATCTTTTTCTTTTTCATGATTGTATACAATATTTACGGACACCTTGGCTGGGAACTTTACCCCAAGAATTTTCATAAAACCCGGATTGGCAGATGGATCAATACCAGCGTTTGCCATAACCAGCACCACCAGTATTTCAAGGGCAACTACAGCCTTTACTTTTTGTTCTGGGACCGGTGGATGGGAACCCTGAGAGAGGATTATGACGCACAGTATGAAAAGGTGAAATCCCAATGAACCCCAAAATCATTTATTGCTATGATGCTTATTGCGGATGGTGTTATGGCTTTAGCCCGGTGATCAAAGAACTTTGGCTGAAACACAGGGAGCAGTTCGATTTTGAAACGATTTCTGGCGGGATGATTCCTGTTGAAGACACAAAACACATTGGCAACATTGCGCAATACATCCAGGGCGCCTACCAAACAGTGGAACAGGCAACTGGGGTGAAATTTGGCAAGGATTACCTCTGGCATATCTTCAATCCAGACGAGAGCGATTGGCACCCCAACTCAGAAATGGCAGCGATTGCGATGGCCGTTTTCAGAGAAAGCTATCCGGATCAAACCATCGCGTTTGCCTCAGATCTCCAATATGCCCTTTATGAAGAAGGGAGAGACCTCACAGACAAAGAGGCCTATCGGCATTTGCTGGAACAGTACAACATCGATGCAGCAGTCTTTTATCAAAAACTGGGCAGTGAAGCCTACAAAGAGATGGCCTATTATGACTTTAGCCTGATCAAACAATTGAAGGTGAATGGCTTCCCTACTGTATTCCTTCAGCTTGATGATGCCAAGCTGTACATGATCTCCAGAGGATTCAGTACCCTGGAAGTTGTTGAGCAGCGAATGAACAAGATCCTGGCCGAAAACAATATTCAGTAAAATGGTTGTAACTTGCAACACTAAATCGTGGACATGGAATACAACAAACTCATATCGGTAACAGGATTTTCAGGACTTTTTGAACTCGTAACCAGCAAGACTGACGGTGCTGTTGTCCGTTCGCTGGAAGACAATACAACCAAATTTGTTTCAAGCAGGGTACACCAGTTCTCTCACCTGGAATCCATTGAAGTGTATACCACTGATGAGAATGTAAACCTTGCGGATATATTCAAGGCAATGGACGCATCGGCAGAAGCGCTTCCTTCCGAAAAAGACAACAAGGCCGTAAAAAGCTATTTTGAAAAAGTATTCCCCTCCATGGATTTCGAAAGGGTGTACAGCAGCGACATGAAAAAAATGGTCCGCTGGTTTGGTGTCATCAAACAACAGAACATTGAAATCGTCCTCCCCGAAATGGATGAGGAAGAGGAAGAAGGCAACGAGGGTTAATATCCTTCCAAAAACATTTACCATGCCATACAGCGCCGATATTCAGAAACTGAAGCACAGTTTCCTGCCCGAGCATTTCAGCCTTACCGACTGGGCTACGCTTGAACCCTATTTCATTCAACTCCAAAACAAGGAAATCAACTCAGGCGAGGACCTTGAACAGTGGCTCAAAGACATGAGCGAAATGGAAGCATTCATCAGTGAAGACGCCTGCTGGAGGCAAGTGCGCATGACCTGTGATACAGAAAACAAAACACTGGAAGAGGCTTTCAATTTCTTCTTCATGGAGATCCAGCCGAAGATCCAGCCCTATGCTGATATCCTCAACAAAAAGCTGGTTGACTGCCCCTTTACAAAAGAGCTTGACCAGGAAAAATATTTCACCTACCTCCGCTCTGTCAAAAAAAGCATTGATCTTTTCCGCGAAGCCAATATCCCATTACAGGCTGAAGCAGCCGTATTGCAACAACAATATGGCAGCATCGCCGGCAAGATGATGATTGAACAGGATGGACAGGAATATACACTGCAACAGGCAGGAAAATTTCTTGAAAGCGAAGACAGGCAGATCCGTGAAACAGTGTACAAGAAAATTGCGGAAAGAAGGCTGGTTGACAAAGAACCACTGAACGAATTGTTCAGCAAACTGGTTGCCCTCAGGCACCAGGTTGCCCTCAACGCTGGCTTCAGCAATTACCGGGATTACAAATTTTCGGAGATGGGTCGTTTCGATTATACGCCTGCGTCCTGCTTTCAGTTTCATGAGGCCGTCAAAAAAGAAGTAGTCCCCCTGGTCAACCAGATATACCAAGAACAACAACAAAGACTGGGCCTGGACAACATGCGCCCTTGGGATACAGAAGCTGAGCCCGCGGGTATTGAGCCGCTGCGCCCCTTTACAGATGGCCGCGACCTGCTTGATAAATCCATCAAATGCCTGGACGCACTAAATCCTTTTTTTGGCGACTGCCTCAGAAAAATGGATACACTCAATCACCTTGACCTTGACAGCAGAAAAGGCAAGGCCCCAGGAGGATACAACATGCCGTTGGCAGAAAGTGGTGCACCCTTCATCTTCATGAATGCGGCCTCCCAGATGTCTGACCTCACCACCATGGTGCACGAAGGTGGTCATGCCATCCATTCATTCCTGGCGCATGAACTTGAGCTTACAGGCTTTAAGGAATACCCAACGGAAATGGCCGAAGTAGCCAGCATGTCGATGGAACTCTTCACCATGGACCATTGGGATGTTTTCTTCGACAATGAGGAGGAGATGAAAAGAGCCAAGCGCCACCAGCTCGAAAGGGTGATCACGATTTTCCCCTGGATTGCTACCATCGACAAATTCCAGCACTGGGTCTATGAAAACCCAACCCATACCATTGAGGAAAGGAAAGAAAACTGGCTGAGGATTTTGAATGAGTTTGCCACCAACGCCATCGATTACAATGGGCTCGAGGCCTTCAGGTCTTACAACTGGCAGCGACAACTTCACCTGTTTGAAGTGCCTTTCTATTATATTGAATACGGAATTGCCCAACTCGGTGCCATTGGCATGTGGAAGCAGTACAGGGATAACCCAGAAAAGGGCCTCGCAAATTACATGAAGGGATTGAGCCTGGGCGGAACCAAGACGCTTCCAGAACTGTATGCGGCGGCCGGAATTGATTTCGACTTCTCTCCTGAAAAGATCAGCGAACTGATGATTTTCGTCAAAAACGAATTGGAAAAACTTTAATGCCTACTGCTTTTGTGGTATGCTTGAAATTAGTGGCCTGATTTACCGAAAGTTATCTTTATGGTGCTACTGATCAGCGCCTTAACGAAATGTCCCAGTGTTTTTAGATTGGGACTTTTTTTATTTACAGGATTTGCAAATGCCGTTCACCACCATGTTGATCTCTTTCATGGTATAGCCCTTCGGTAAGTTTACTGCGGGTATATTCACATCGTCCAGGCAAACTGTTTTACCACATTGATCACACCTGAAATGCACATGGTTATCGTGATGATGCCCTGTGGTGATGCAGGCTTCGTTGCACAGCGCATACCTGACCATGTTGTCTGTAGAAGGGATGTTGTGGATGATCCCTCTTTCAAGAAATGTTTGAAGCGTTCTGTAAATCGTAACACGGTCGTATTGGTCGGCACATTTTGTTTCAATGTCTTGATGGGCCAATGCATTGTCGGCGGCAAGAAAGATGTCAAGTATCCGCTTTCTACTGGCCGTAACACTGAGCGCGCTGTTTTTCAATATGTTTTCTCCTTGCTTTTTCACCTTATTCCTTGATCAGGATTTTGATGTCTGTCACCAGTTGGTCCACCTCTTCTTTTTTAATGCCATCATATACACCACGCACGCGGCCCTGTCTATCAACGAGGGTAAAAAACTGTGTATGCAGAAACTGTTCATCAATGTTTTTGCTGCTGTTCTTGGGGTCATCCAGCAAATAGCTTTCGCGGGCGGATTTGTAGAGCTTGTCCTTGCTTCCTGTCAGGAACCACCAATTGGAAACATCGGCACCCAAAGAATCTGCATAATGCCTCAACACTGGCAATGAATCCGTACCTGGATTTACTGTATGCGATACAATCAGAAAATTGCTGTCCGTTTTGAATTGCTCGTAGATGGCCTTCATGTTCTTGTTCATCTTCGGACAAATACCCTTGCAAGTGGTGAAAAAATACTCTGCCACATATACCCTGTTGCGGATATCTTTCTGTGAGGCCATGGCACTGTCTTGTCTCAGGAATTCAAAAGGCTGTACCGTATTCAACACAGGCAACTTCACTTCTTCAAAATCCGTGTATTTTACCATGGCATAATAAAATCCACCCAGGAGCAGTCCAAAAAAAACCAGATAGCTTATTGCCTTTTTACCCATAATCAATTATTGAAACAAAATTACGCTTGTCTTACCAATTATAACAACGATTAAAAATGCAACTTTGTTGCAAAAGTATTAATTTTGTTGCCCACCATGTTGAAGATTAACTACGATGCCCTTGGAATTGCCGCTTCGGTAGCCTGCGCCATCCATTGTGCGCTTTTGCCGCTGGTATTGACAAGCCTTCCGGTGCTGGGAATCAACATCATCAACAATACATGGTTTGAGGTTTTCATGATCTTGCTGGCTGCTGCCATCGGAAGCTATTCGCTTACCCATGGTTACAAAAAGCACCACCACCACAAACAGGCCATTTACATTTTTGCATTGGGAATCACCATGCTGCTGCTCAAACAAATTTTCCATGCCTATCAGACCTGGTTTCTTGTTCCCGCCGTCATCCTGATTGTAAGGGCCCACTACATCAATTACCGCCAGTGCAGAAAGGCTGCACATTGTCATACAGAAGACTGCAACCATTGATCATTGCCATAAACAGGTTGACAGAATTCAGAAACGAATGTGTAAATTGTAGCACCTAAAAACAAATGGCATGACATCAAGAAGGGGTTTCGTTCAGCAAATGGCATGGGTTGCCGCGGGTTCGTTTTTTATCAACGATGCGCTTGCGATCGAGGGTGTAAAAGATAAAAAAATTGGGGTTCAGCTCTATACCGTTCGGGATGACATGGCAATAGACCCCAAGGGAACCCTCAAGCAAATTGCCGCCATGGGATTTGGTGAAGTGGAGAACTTCGGATACAATGGCAAATTCTTTGGGATGGAAGCCTCCGAATACAAAAAGGTATTGGATGAATATGGTCTCGTTGCGCCTTCTGGCCATTATCTCTATGGCAATTTCGGCAACAAGCAAAACCCTGGAACAGTTTTGTTTGGATGGGACAAAGCAGTGGCCGATGCCAAAGCCATTGGTCAAACCTATATGGCGATTGCCTTTCTGATGCCAGAAGAAAGAACCTCTATAGCAGCTTATAAAAAAATTGCTGCAGACCTGAACAAGGCTGGTGCCATTTGTAAAAAAGCGGGCATTCAGCTCTGCTACCACAACCATGATTTTGAATTCCAGGAATTGGATGGACAAATTCCTTTTGACATCCTGGCCAACGAAACCGACCCTGGCCTGGTAAAATTCGAACTGGATCTTTTCTGGGTATCGAAAGCGGGAAAGGATCCCATTGATTTATTTAAACAATACAAGGGAAGGGTTGCCCTCTGGCATGTCAAAGACATGGACAATACCCCCAACAAGAACTTTACCGAAGTGGGAAGTGGGGTCATTGATTATGCAAGGATTTTCAAACACGCCAAAACCGCTGGAATGAAACATTTCTTTGTTGAGCAGGATGTTTGCCCCGGTGCGCCTTTGAACAGCATTCGAAAGAGCATCGCTTATGTACAATCAACCCTCCTGAAAAACCTGTAAGGATGAAAACATTCAATTATATTTTCTCTGGACTTTTTGTTGTTTTTGCCTTGTTGCAAATCAATGATCCCGATCCTTATTTATGGATTCCCATCTATGGCTATGTTGCCCTTGTTTGCTTTCTTGATGCAAGAGGTAAATATGATGCATTTGCCCATATCGGCACCCTGATTTTTTGCTTTTTCTTTGGACTGAAGTTACTGCTGGCAACAGATGGGGTGATGGCTTGGTTCAATGAACACGAGGCGGAAAGCCTTGTCCAGAGCATGAAAGCAACCAAGCCCTGGATTGAGCAATCAAGAGAGTTTGGCGGACTGCTCATCATTTCCATTGTTATCGCCATCAACATGGTCGCCAATAAAAAAAGCCGGAGCTGATTCACCTCCGGCTTTTTTTGTTATCGCGCGCACATCAAGCCATTCATTATTTTTTAGGAACAAGCTTCATCGAAATGATGGCCAACCTGTTTGTCTCCTTGGCATCCAACCGCTCCAATTTCATGTAGAGTTTTCTGTCGCCCGACACCACATTTTGCAACTGCAATTCTTTTGTGCCAAACATGGTGCTTGAATGGTTTTCCAATTTGAACGATGCAATCGCAGGCCCGTTGGGAGCATCCTGGTGCAAGCTGATCTGGTAGCCCTTCATCAGTTGTGCAGGAATTCCGTATGCTAATTCAATCGTCCCAATGTTTTCCAAATCAATGTTGGAAAACTCCATCCATCCGTTGTTTCCCTGGCTGATGTTCAGGAATGCAGCACGTTGTTTGTTCCAGTCCTTGGTCTCAACCCTAAGGTTGCCGCTGTTGCTTGGTATATTCACCAATGCACTTTTGAGTGACACAGAACCCACCGCACTCAGTGGCCTGATGCCTGCGCCGCCCCTGTCTGTATACGTGGCGGTAATCAACATCAGGTTTCCGGAACCCATGTCATTTTCTGACGGTGTAATGGTTCCATTGGAAGGCAAGGAGGGGGCATCTTTCTTGTTCAGGCTCAATACCCAATCAACAATCATTCCTGCCTCTTCGGGTTTTAGGTCTGGATGGGCGGCCATGGCCACTTCTCCCCAAACACCGCTTCCGCCATTGATGATTTTATTGGTGAGGTAGGACCTGGCTTTGGTATCCCCTTCATATTTCTCTGCCACCATTTTATACGCTGGTCCTACAGATTTCTCCGCTTCTTTGTGACAGGCCTTGCAATCCAGGGTTGCTGCCAGGTTCTTCCCTTCCATGATGGCGGTCATCACCTGGTGGCCAACCACCTGTGCCTTGTCTGGTCCGTTCACGTAATCAACTTTTACATAAATCGATTTTTTGTCAACGCTTCCTTTTTCTGTAGTGCCATCTTCTTTGTCCTTCACATTTACAGTATAGGGTACTGGCTGGCCAGGAAAATAAAATTTGTTGCCCGCATCGAGTTTTACACTCACCTCAGGTGCTTCGTTTCCTGCATAAACCTTTACCACTTCGCTCCTGGTAACACCGCCCTTGGAATCTTTCACTTCAACATAGATGGCATACTCGCCAGCTTTGGTTAAAGTGAAAGAGGTATTGGGCGTGGTTACTGGCGGACGAACAGCAGCACCAAAATGCCAAACATAACTCAGGGCATCATTGTCAGCATCGGTTGATCCAACCGCATCCACCTTAAGCGTAAATGGAATGCTGCCTGAAAGTTTAGGCACATTGATTTTTGCCTTGGGAGCCCTGTTGCCTCCATTATAATCGATTCTTGAAAGGGCGGCATCCGCATTCTTGCTGAACCATCCTGAGCCATACTCGAGCACATAGAACCTGCCATCAGGACCCACCTCAACATCCATGGCGCTTTTGAACTTGGTAGATTCCATGAAGGGCTCCATTTGCTGGTAATTGCCTTCGGCATCCATGCTCACCATTTTCATCCATCCCCTGATCCATTCGTAGAACAAGAGTTTTCCGTTGAAATAATCTGGATACCTTGTGGCCTTGGGATAGAACTCTGTGTAATAAACCGGTCCCGCCATTGCATTTCTTCCCCCCGTGCCCACTTCTGGAAACTCAGTTGAGGCCGCATACGGATACCAAATAAAAGCAGGGCTTACCGGAGGCAGTTGCTGCAAACCGGAATTGTTTTTGGAGAGGTTCATGGGTTTTTTAGGGTCGAAGAATTCACCCACTTCACCTGTTTCATAGTTGAACTGGCGGTATGGATAGTTGTTGCCAATGAACAGCGGATAACCAAAATAACCTGCCTTGCGGGCCTGGTTCAACTCATCATATCCCCTTGATCCTTTTTCATCTGGTTTGTCATTTCCTGCATCAGGACCAACATCACCCCAATACAAAAACCCCGTTTTTCTGTCAACCGATATCCTGTAGGGATTTCTGGTACCCATGGCATAAATTTCAGGCCTTGTTTTGGGTGTTCCCGGAGGAAAAAGATTTCCTTCAGGAATAGAATAAGATGCGTCAGGATTGACCTTGATGCGCAATACCTTTCCCCTCAAATCATTGGTATTGCTTGATCCTCTTCTTCCATCAAATTGCTCAAATCCTTCCCTGTTGTCTATTGCGCCGAACCCTTCCAGGGTATATTTTGAGTTGGGCTGGTTGAACGGTGTTGTATTGTCGCCAGTAGAAATAAACAGGCTTCCATCGGGTCCGAATGTCAATGAACCCCCCGTATGGCAACAGATTTTTCTTTGAGAAGCAACATCCAAGACCTTTTTTTCGCTTTTAAGGTCAAGCTTGCCATCCTTGAAAACAAAACGCGACAAGCGGTTCGCCGCAGTATCATTGGTGGCATAAAACATGTAGATATAGTTGTTCTTCGCAAAGTCAGGATCTGCGGTGATGCCCAGCAGTCCCTCTTCTGCATTGATGCCCTGTACACCAGACTTGGAATAAAGATCAAATTTGGCAACCTGCGTTACTTTTTTTGTGGTATTGCTGTAGTGCATTACCTCCCCTTTTCTTTGTGTAATAAGGATATCAAAATTAGGAAGGATGGCCATTTCAGTTGGCTCATCAAAAACACCACCGGCCAGTACATTCTTGGTAAAGCGGTCTTCATCTGGAACCAGCATTGACTTAGTCTTGCTATAATCCTTCTTTGCATTATTGCCGATGGCGTACTTGATGCCACCCAGGATATGCTTCAGAAAAAGGGGATCTGCAAAGGATTCATTGGTATGACCAAACTCAGTATAGAAGGCCCTTCCGCCGTCATAGTCGTGGTACCATGCCATGGGATGGCTGTCTCCATTTTGACCACCTTCATAGGATTTCTCATCGATGCTGATGAGAATATTCACTTCTTTACCAGGTACTACTTTAAAGTTGTACCACTCATCATAGCGTTCCCAAATTTCGGGAAGATGGGATGTGCTGATATGGGTCCTGTTGTGCACAATGAGTTTTGCCTTCTGTTGTCTGGGGTGGTTCTTAAAATAGGCCCCAGCCAGTTTTCCATACCAGGGCCAATTGTATTCACAATCAGTGGCCGCATGAATACCCATGTATCCTCCACCCGATTGGATGAACCTTTCAAAAATAGCCTGCTGTTTTGGATTGAGCGCATCACCGGTTGTGTTCAGAAAAACAACTGCCTGGTATTTTTTGAGGTTCTCTTCCTTGAATGCTTCTGCATCTTCAGTAGTATCAACTGCAAATCCATTTTCTTTTCCCAATTGCATGATGGCTGTTTTTCCAACACCGATGGATCCATGCCTGAAGCCTGCAGTCTTTGAAAAAACCAATACCCTTGATTGTGCATTGGCAACAAAGCTCAAACAGCCATTCAACAACAATAACAATAAGACTCTTCTCATAATGATCAAGTTATAAAGTATAAATGAGGTATAAATTTAACGAATAATCGGGCGAAATAAAAAACGCCGCATGACTTATGCGGCGTTTAGGATAAATTAATTGGTGCGATGTTACAATTGCTTGATCTTGATATTCCTGAACCATACAAGATTGCCATGGTCCTGCAAGGAAATTTTTCCTTTCCTGTACTTGGCAAAACCAGGCCAGTTCTTGAATTTGGACCCTGCAACCAGTTGGTTGAATTGGTCATCGCCAACGGTTGTCGTTACAACAATTTCACCATTGAGCTTCAACGTCAGGGCGCCGTTCATATAAATAACTTCAGCGTGGTTCCACTCCATGGCGGGTTTTGCCGTTTCCCTGTTGCACTTGATCAGGTCATACAAGTCACCAGCCCTATGCCTTGGGTTTTTGGCATCCCCGGCTTTTTCATTGTCCAACACCTGCATTTCCATACCGGTAGCGTAGGAGGACTTGAATTTAGGTTCTTCGTGCACACCAAAGATGATACCACTGTTGCCGCCTTCTGAAATCTTCCACTCCAAACTGAGGTGATAATTTTCGTATTCAAGGTCGGTTGTAAGGTCTCCGCCCCTTTTAACACCGGGTTTCTTATCCTTGTCCACGTCGCAATAGAGCACACCATCTTCTACTTTCCACAATTCTCCGGTTGCATCATTGTTGTAAATATGCCACCCGTTCTTGGTCTTTCCGTCAAAAAGCTTTTTCCAGCCTTTTTTGACATTGTTCTCCGGCTTGGGTCCGTCAGTAGTTGGTGTTGCTGAAAGCAACAAGGCAGCAAAGGCAATCGTTAAAAGGGATTTCATTGTTGTTATTTTTTCATTGATAAGATATACGCTACCATTGCTGAGGCATCATCAACACTCAGGTTGGGATGTCCTGCCATTGGGATTTCACCCCAATTGCCCTGACCACCCTGAAGTACTTTTTCTGCCAGCATTTTTACATTTTTAGCATTGTTCTCATATTTATTGGCCACATCCTGGTAAGCTGGTCCAATCAATTTTTGATCGTCCTTGTGACAGGTACGACAATCAGAACCTGCGATGAGGGCCTTGCCATCTTTTTTTGCTACGGCCTTGGTCTCTTCTTTTGCTGGCTCCTCTGCTTTTGTTGTTGCTTCTTCCTTTACGGGAGCAGCAGTCTCTTCTGTTGTTGCATTGCTGATGGGCTTTGTTTCCGTTGTTTCTTCTCCACCGCCACAGGCATAAAGCCCTGCTGCGATCACCATTGTGAACAGTACCTTTTTCATTGTTTGTTGTTGTTTTGTTATCATATTTATTATCAGATGCCTAAAATTTTCTTGTTGAATTCCTCGTTGCTGCCGGTTCCTGCAAAATCATCAAATGCTTTTTCTGTAACCCTGATGATCTTGTCTTTGATGAATACCGCGCCTTCTTTTGCTCCATCCTCTGGATGTTTGATGGCGCATTCCCACTCCATCACGGCCCATCCGCTGTAATCGTATGCAGTAAGTTTGCTGAAGATAGCTGAAAAATCAACCTGTCCGTCGCCCAAAGAACGGAACCTTCCTGCACGGTCAATCCAATTCTGGTAACCGCCATATACACCTTGCTTGCCCGAGGGATTGAATTCAGCATCCTTTACATGGAACATTTTGATGCGCTCATGGTAATGATCGATATAACTGAGGTAATCAAGGCACTGGAGTACGAAATGGCTTGGATCATACAGCAAGCAAGCCCTTTTGTGGTTGTTGGTTTTTTCCAGGAACATTTCATAGGAAATACCATCATGCAGGTCTTCTCCGGGATGGATTTCGTAACAGAGGTCAACCCCGTTCTCATCAAATACATCCAGGATGGGCGTCCATCTTTTGGCCAACTCGGTGAATCCTGTTTCTACCAATCCTGCGGGCCTTTGTGGCCAGGGATAAACCGTATGCCAGAGCAGGGCACCACTAAAAGTAGCATGGGCATTCAATCCCAGGTTGGCAGATGCCTTGGCTGCGTACTTGAGCTGCTCTACCGCCCAGGCTGTTCTGGCCTTGCTGTTGCCGCGTACGTTTTCCGGCGCAAACCCATCAAACAATTCATCATAGGCAGGATGAACGGCCACCAACTGACCCTGCAGATGGGTTGACAATTCTGTGATCTGCAAGCCCGCTGCCTCCACAATTCCTTTCACTTCATCGGCATAGGTTTTGCTTTCGGCAGCTTTCTGCAAATCGATACAGCGTGGATCCCAGGTGGGAAGTTGAACACCCACAAAACCCAAATCAGCCGCCCATTTGCAGATGGTCGAGAGGTCATTGAAGGGGGCCGCATCTCCCATGAACTGGGCAAGGAATATTCCGGGACCTTTTATCGTTTTCATTCGTTTTTAATTTAAACCGTGTGTGGAGTCCATTTTGTTGATGACTGGGAAGAAAGCACCACGTTGTCAATAAAGGCCATGCCGCGGATGCCATCCTCAACCCCAGGGAAATCAAGCATTTCGGCCGTTGGTGTTGTTCCATCAATCCGTGTGCCAAGGGTCAGAGAAAAATTCCTGTAAATGTTGGCAAAAGCCTCCAGATAACCCTCCGGATGTCCGCCCGGGGTCCTGGAATTATGGACTGCGAAAGAGGAAAGCCTGTCGGCATAGTTGCCGCCAGCCCTATAGATCTGAGTGGGCTGGTCCAGCCATTTGACCAGCATGGTATTGGGCTCGTGTTGCGCCCATTCGATGCCGCCTTTCTCACCATATACCCTGATCTTGAGGGCGTTTTCTTCTCCTGCAGCTACCTGAGAAGCCATCAATACGCCAGCGCTTCCGTTTTCAAACTTGAGCAAGACATTGCCATCATCATCCAGCATCCTGCCTTCCACCATTACATTGAGGTCTGCGCAGATCTGGGTGATCTTCAGGCCTGTAATATATTCTGCCAAATGTGCCGCATGTGTTCCAATGTCTCCCATGCACCCGCTTTTACCGCTGCGCTTGGGGTCTGTACGCCATGCCGCCTGGGCATTGCCTTCGCGTTCTGTGAGTTTGCTGAGCCATCCCTGTGGATATTCCACCCATACCTTGCGGATGTTGCCCAGCTTGCCTTCCTTCACCATTTGCCTGGCCTGCTTTACCAGCGGATAACCCGAATAAGTATGGGTAAGGCAAAGCATGAGACCCGTTGCCTCCTGGATGCGTTTCAACTCCAGGGCCTCGTCCAACGTAAAGGCAATGGGTTTTTCAATAACCACATGAAAACCATGCTCCATGGCCATTTTGGCTGGAGCAAAATGGGCGAAATTGGGTGTAACAATGGTCAAAAAATCCATGCGCTTGTCTTCCGGCAACTGGCTTTCTTTGGTGATCATCTCCTCAAACGTGAGGTAGATCCTGTCTTCGGCCAAAAAAAGCGACTTGCCTGAATCTTTGGCAATGTCTGGATTGATGCTCAGTGCACCACAGACCAATTCGATGAGTCCGTCCATTCCAGCTGCATGGCGGTGAATGGCTCCGATGAAAGCATCCTTGCCGCCGCCAACCATACCCATTCTTAGTTTTCTGTTCATGTTGGTTGATTGAAAAATGTCAATAAAAATGAGGTTTAAAAATAATCAATTTAGCGCTACAATCCTTCAATATTTGATGTTGTTTAAAAGAAATCATTTCACGGCTTTTTGAGCATTGTGCTAAAATAAAAAAGAGGGGGCAGTTGCCCCCTCCTTAAAAATAATAGTACGATATGATTATGCTTTTTGCGTCTTTCTGGAGTAAATGTACAGACCGACGAAAGCAACAATAAGAATGGCAGGAAAAAGGAGCATGTTGGACAGGGTAGACTGACCTGCAGCAAGATCAGCGGCATCGCCCACCAATCCACCGGCTTCAGCCGCCGTCTTATTTTTTTGGATCCATCCACCAATCACGGGCTGGAACATGGAAGAAGAAAACATCCCGATACCACCCATGATGGAAAGACCGAGGGCGCCCGTTTGTGGAAGCGTCTCAGCTATAAAGCCAAGCATGTTGGGCCAGAAATAACAGATGCCCAATGCATAAACAACCGCTGCAACATACAGCGCTGCCCCACTCATGGTGCTCAACATGTAAATACCAATCACGGCAAATACAGCAGAGCCCAACAAAACACCAACGGTATTCAATTTATGGATCAATGGACCGGCAAAGTACCTGCCCACAGCCATCAGACCGGTCACCAGGGCCAGGATCAGCATCGGACTTGCGCCTGCTTTGGCGAGGATGGGTCCGACCCACTGTTGTGGACCAAATTCAGAAATAGCGGTAAGGGCCATACATGCGGCCATGAACAAATACAAGGGGTTCAACATGGCCTTGAAATTGGCAACCGGTGAACTTGCTTCAGCCTTGGGCTGAGGAAATATTTGGCCCCAGAACATGATGGCATAGATAACAGTAGGAACAAGGATGACCCAGATCTGTGCCTGCCAGGGAAGGCTTGCGTCAGTCATGAATTTTGAAATCAAGGAACCCAATACGATTCCACCCGGGAACCACATGTGAAAACGGTTCATCTTTTTGCTGAATTCATTGCCAGTATAGGCATCAGCAATCATTGGATTACAAGCCGCTTCTGTACATCCATTGCCAATGCCGATCAACAAGGTCGATACCAACAATACATTGTAGCTGCTGGCATAGATGGTGGTCAAGATACCAATGGCATGTGCAACGAATGCGACCTGCATGATCAATTTAGGACCAATTTTGGCGTAAAAAATTCCTCCGAGGATCATGGAAATCGGAAAACCAAGGAACCACATCGAGTTGATGGTGCCAAGCTGAACGGTGTCCAGGCTCAATTCAGTCCCAAGCTGGGTGAGGATTCCCGCCCTGATACTGAAAGAGAAGGCTGTTGTAATGAGCGCAAAACAGCTCGCCAAAAAGAGGCGGTTTGCATTGATTGGCTGGGTCATTGTAAATTAGATTTGGTTAAGGGGTTTATAAAAATTCCACTTCAAGCTAATTAATCTTACAGACCTTGCCAAGTTTAGGGTTGTTTTTTTTGAGCGTTGTCGGTTTTTACTGCTGCACTTCATTGGTTAACCAAGATTTCATTGATCTGTATCGTTGTATCTGAATAGTTTCATTATTTTTAGGGATGAGTACTCCAAACCGAAGGTCTGCCATCAAGCATCTTATGCTGGGATCCATCGCAGCCAGCACCATCAGTGCTGAATCTTTTGGCAATCCAATCACAAAAACTGAAACAATGGACAGTGCAAAGAAGCTGAAAGGAAACATCAACCACTCCGCCTGTCGATGGTGTTATTCAAGCATTCCGCTTGAAGAGTTCTGTCAATCTGCCAAAAAAATTGGACTGGTAGGAATCGACCTGGTGGGTCCCAAGGATTGGGACATGCTCAAAAAATATGACCTTATTTCGACCATGTGCAATGGTGCAGAAATCAACCTCAACGATGGTTTCAACGATACAAAGTTCCACGAAAAACTCATCAAGAACTATACTGAAATGATTCCGCTGGTAGCCAAAGCAGGGTACAAAAACCTGATCTGCTTCTCCGGTCAGCGCCGCGGCAAGGATTCCGAAACGGGCCTGAACAATTGCGCTACCGGATTGAAACAAATCACTGGCATTGCAGAAAAACATGGTATTACCCTTGTGATGGAATTGTTGAATTCCAAAATCAACCACAAAGATTACCAGTGCGACAGAAGCGACTGGGGTGTTGAGTTGTGCAAGCGGGTTGGCTCAGAAAATTTCAAACTGCTTTACGACATCTACCACATGCAAATCGATGAAGGTGATGTCATCAATACCATCAAAAAGCACCATGCCTATTTTGCCCATTATCATACAGGAGGGGTTCCAGGAAGAAACGAAATCAATGAAACCCAGGAGCTGAATTATCCGGCCATCATGAAAGCCATTGTTGACACAGGTTACAAAGGATATGTGGCACAGGAGTTTATTCCTACCTGGGATGATAAAATAGCTGCACTGAAACAGGGCGTGCAGATTTGTGATGTTTAGTATTGCTGCACAAGCACCTCCGTTGAAATGTTTAGTTTTTTGCTCAATGCCCGGATCATGTCAAGATTCAGCTTTCTTTTTTTGTGTAAGATTTCGCTGACCCTGCTTTTGTATCCGATGCAACCTACAAGATCGGACTGTGTATATCCCATTTGTTCCATCCTGAACTTGATTGCTTCAATTGGATCTGGGAAATCTATCTTAATTTGATCGTCTTCATATTTTTCTATGAGGATGGACAATATTTCCAATTCATCTCCCTCAGGCGTGCCTTTTTTTGCATCAAAAAGATGCTCCAATTTTTTCAATGCCGCTCTGTAGTTTTTCTCTGATTTTATTGGGCTAATGTTCATCTTATATAGTTTTGGCGTCAATTTGATCGTATTCACTATGTGTCCCCACAAACCTGATCCACATGATTTTAAATTGATAATTAATCCTTACCACTATCCTGTAATGATTCCCTTTGATATTGAAAACCACCCTTTGGTTGTCTAAAATACTTGCTGAGGGATATTTGTTTTTTATATGAACAGACGAACTCCAGGCCGTTCCCACCATTTCCTTGTGCCAGGATTTCAATTGTTGCTCTACTACAGGATGTTTCAACCAAAAATCCCTCAAAACCCGCTTGGCTATCACCCTCATGTCTTTCTCTTTGTAAAATTAAACAAAAGTTACCAAAATGGTAACCATTTTGCAATATTTTTTCTGTTCTCTTTTTCTGATTGGAGTCCCGGGCCAGGTATCCGGCGATCATCTTCAATTATAATTCCCATTTAAAGTGCAAATAAATGATTTGAGAATTTCCTGCATTGTGAAAATCATCGTTTTAACCTGTGATTTTTCACTTTTATTAATGTGTTAAATCGTAAATTCGTAAGAAGGACAATACATTTTTTATGCCCGAATCATTTGACTTTGACGCAATCGTGATTGGATCCGGCATTTCGGGTGGCTGGGCGGCCAAAGAACTCTGTGAGCGTGGGCTAAAAACCATTGTGCTGGAAAGGGGCACCATGGTGGAACACATCAAGGATTATCCTACAGCCAACAAAAACCCCTGGGAGTTTCCGCACCGGAACAGCCTGACTGAAGAGGAAAAGAAAATATACACTGTCCAATCCCGCCATTATTCCATTGGGGAAGACAACAAACATTTTTATGTAAAGGATAATGAAAATCCATACGAGGAAAAACAGCGCTTTGATTGGGTGAGGGCTGATGTTTTTGGTGGAAGATCACTGCTCTGGGGAAGGATTTCAGTGAGATGGAGTGATGTGGATTTTGGCGCCAACCTGAAAGATGGCCATGGCGTAGATTGGCCCATCCGTTACAAAGACATTGCGCCATGGTATGATTATGCAGAAAAATTCATCGGCGTCAGCGGGAGCAAAGAGAATTTGCCCATCCTGCCTGACGGTATTTTTCAGCCCCCATTCGAAATGAACTGTGCAGAGAAGCATGTGAAGGAAAAGCTGGAAGGCAGGTTCCCGGGAATCAAAATGATCAACACCCGGTCAGCCAACATCACCCAACCCCTTGATGGAAGGTCCTCCTGTCAAAACAGGAACCTTTGTCACCGCGGTTGTCCATTTGGCGCCTATTTTAGCACCCAATCTTCGACACTTCCCGCGGCAGCCAAAACCGGTAACCTCACCATCCGCACAGGAGCCGTGGTCAACCGCATCCTTTACGATGAAAAAACAGGAAAGGCCTCCGGGGTTGAAGTCATCGACAGGGACACCCTCAAGACCTATGTCTATACGGCAAAAATCATCTTCCTCAATGCCTCAACGCTGGCCACTGCCTATATCCTGCTCAACTCCACGAGCAGCCGTTTTCAAAACGGCATGGGCAATGACCATGACATTGTTGGCCGTCATTTGATGGACCACCACAAAGGTTCTTATACCACTGCCGAGATTGAAGGCTTTGAGGACAGGTACACATTCGGGAAAAGGCCCACAGGGGTATATGTTCCGCGCTTCAAGAACATCGACAAACAAGAGGCCAACTTCATCAGGGGCTATTATTACCAGGGTGCTGCATTCAGGGAAAGGGGCAACAGCAGTGATGCAATTGGTGAAGACCTTAAATCTATCGCAACCGAACCCGGAAAGTGGAAAATCAACCTCGGCTACTATGGCGAGACCCTTCCCTACGCAGAAAACCGCATCACCCTCAACAACAACATCAAGGATATTTACGGCCGGCCAGGGATGACCATCGATTGTTCCTTCAAGGAAAACGAAAAAGCTATTTTCAAGGATGCCTCCGAATCCATGAAGGCCATGTTCGAAGGGATTGGCCTGAAAAATGTGAAACAATCCGGAACCATGTCCTTTCCCGGCAACGCCAACCACGAAATGGGCACCGCCAGGATGGGGCACGATGAAAAAACATCCGTCCTGAACAAATGGAACCAGCTGCATGCCGTGAAAAACCTTTTTATCACCGATGGGTCCAGCATGGCCTCCAGCGCTTGCATCAATCCTTCGCTCACGTATATGGCACTTACCGCAAGAGCGGTTGATCATGCCTTCAATGAAATGAAGAAAGGGAATATTTAATCTTGTTTCGATCCAATAATAAATATTGTATCCATTGGGGCGATTGTAAACCCCAACGATCATCTCCCCGAGCCTTATTCCTTTTTGGGTTATCTTCGCAGCATGCTCAAAAGCACACTTCTTAAGGCCGCAAATGCAGCCGGACTGCTCATCAAAGAAAGAATCAACTCAACGTTCACCATTGCTGTTAAAGATGGTCCCAACGACCTCGTAACAGAGGTAGACAAGGCCTCCGAGGCCTTGATTATGCAGATCATCCGCGAGGAATTTCCTGATCATTTTATCCTCAGCGAAGAAATCGGCGAAGTGAAAATGGATTCCAACTACAAATGGATCATAGACCCCATCGACGGTACCATCAATTTCGCCAACGGCATTCCGCTTTGTTGCGTAAGCATTGGCCTTGAAAAAGATGGCGAAATGATCATGGGTGCTGTGTACAATGCCATGATGAATGAGTTCTTTTTTACTGAAAAGGGCCAGGGCGCTTATCTGAATGATCAAAAACTCCGGGTCAGCGAAAAAGACAACGTAAGGCATTCATGTCTGGTTACTGGATTTCCTTACACTTACCTGGACATGGAGAATGGACCCTTAGAAGTTTTTGGAAGGCTGATCAGAGAGGGTGTTCCCGTCAGGAGGCTGGGCTCCGCCGCGATTGATCTTTGTTGGGTGGCGGCTGGCCGGTTAGACGGCTTCTATGAACACAAACTCATGCCCTGGGACAGTGCCGCCGGATATTTGATGGTGGAAGAAGCTGGCGGGAAGGTGACTGATTTCAATGGCGATAAATATTCTCCCTATCAACACCGCATCGTTGCAACCAATGGAAAAATCCATGATGAATTGATTCATTGGATTCACAATACACATCAATAAACAACTATGTCAAGAACAGAAATAAAAGATTACGGTGAATTTGGATTGATCCATCACCTGACAAAAAATATTGAACTGCAAAACGCATCATCAATCCTCGGTGTGGGCGATGATGCTGCTGTCATCGACCATTTTGGGAAACAGACCGTCATCACAACCGACCTTTTGGTAGAAGGCGTACACTTCGATCTATCCTACACCCCACTCAAACACCTGGGCTACAAGTCGGTGATCGTCAACCTGAGCGATGTCTATGCGATGAATGCCATGCCGACACAAATCACCCTGAGCATCGGGCTCAGCAGCCGGTTTAGTGTTGAAGCAATTGAGGAGTTCTATGAAGGTGTTTATGCCGCTTGCGAAGAGCATGGGGTAGACCTGATAGGTGGCGATACTTCTTCTTCACAGAAGGGTTTTATCATTTCTGTTACCGCCATCGGAGAAGTGGTGGCTGACAAGGTGGTGAAAAGATCTACTGCCCAAAAAGGCGACCTGATCTGTGTTTCAGGCGATCTTGGTGGCGCCTATCTTGGTCTTCTTTTTCTGGAAAGGGAAAAGAAAATATTTCTTGAAAGCCCGGCCGTACAGCCAGACCTCGAAAACGAAACCTATGTGATTGGCCGTTTGCTCAAGCCGAAAGCAAGAAAAGATATTTTCGAATTTTTTGAAGAGAAAGCCATTCTTCCAACGTCCATGATGGACATCAGCGATGGCCTCAGCTCAGAGCTGCTGCACATTTGCGAAAAAAGCGAAGTGGGCTGTGTGATATATGAAGAAAAGCTTCCCATTGCAGAGGATACAAGAAACGCAGCATATAAATTTGAAATAGACCCTACCGCCTGTGCGCTCAGCGGAGGAGAAGATTATGAAATGGTCTTCACCATCAAACAGGACGATTACGAAAAACTTACCCTCAGCGAGCAGATCAGCGTAATCGGTTATGTTACCGACGCTGAAGAAGGCGCCAAATTCAAAAGCAAAGGTGGTAACACATTCGATATTACAGCGCAGGGTTGGAATGCGTTTAAGCAATAATTTTTCTTACCTTAACCCATATGACAAAAACCATTTGGGTGCTGCTATTTATTTTCGGCTTCACCCTTCAAACAACTGCCCAGGAAAAAACACACAACCTGCAGTTTGATACCCTGGCCAAACGCTGGGACGAAGCGCTACCCATCGGCAATGGCATGCTGGGCGCATTGATTTGGGAAAAAAACGGAAACCTGCGGCTATCGCTGGACAGGGCAGACCTTTGGGATGAGAGGCCGATGAAAGGCCTTCACCGGGAAGAGTTCAGCTTCAAGTGGGTCCAAGAACAGGTTGCCAAAAAACAATATGATACCGTTCAAAAACTGTTTGATCATCCCTACGACAGGGAGCCTGCACCAAGCAAGATCCCGGGTGGGGCCATTGAGGTTCCCATCAATGCCTGGGGGGCACAATCCTCTGCTACCATAGACATCAAAACCGCCACCTCAACCGTAACATGGAAGAACGGAACCATTCTGAAAAGTTTTGTGCACGCAACAGCTCCTGTTGGTTGGATCAGGCTGGAGAATGTGCCTGAAGGGTTTGACATCAACCTTGTTGCGCCGCAGTACACCGGCGCCACAAAGAATGCAGGAGACCCAGTAAAGGGAGACGACCTTTCCAGGCTGGGCTATCAACAGGGAAAGATCACCAAATTGGGCAACAGCATCAGCTACACACAAGAAGGGTGGGGTGGTTTTGCTTATACGATCAACCTCTTGTGGAAGCTGATTGACAACAAAACCATAGAAGGCGTCTGGACCATCTCCAGCACCAATCAACTGTTCAAGAATCCTGAGACAAACGAGGCGATTTTAGAAAGACATCTTTCCTCCGGATTTAATCAAGACCATGCCTCACACAAGGCCTGGTGGGCAAATTTTTGGAGCAAATCAGCCATTCGAATTCCTGATGAGTTGATTGAAAAACAGTGGTACCTCGAACAATACAAGTTTGGATCAACCTCAAGAAAAGGCGCTCCTCCCATTTCGCTTCAGGCCATCTGGACGGCAGACAATGGCAGGATTCCACCATGGAAGGGCGATTACCACCACGACCTCAATACAGAACTGAGCTACTGGCCCGCCTACAGCGCAAACCATCTTGAAGAAGGCATGGCCTACCTGGACCACCTCGACCAAAACAAGGAAAACTACAAACGCTATACAAAGCTTTATTTTGGCATTGACGGCCTGAATGCACCGGGCGTTACCACCCTGGAGGGAACGGAAATGGGAGGATGGATTCAGTATGCGCTTTCGCCAACGGTTTCCTCCTGGTTATCTCACCATTACTACCTGCAATGGCGATACAGCATGGACAGGACTTTTTTAAAAGAACGGGCATACCCATGGGTCGCCGCTGCCGCTACGTATCTTGAAAACCTGACGATCATCGACAAAAATGGTTTCAGAAAACTTCCCATCAGTTCCAGCCCAGAAATCAACGGCAATAATCTATCCGCCTGGTTTCCCCAGAACACCAATTACGACCTATCGCTGATGGTCTTCAATTTCAAAGCAGCAAAAGAACTAGCGCTTGAATTGGGTTTGAAAAATAAGGCGGCACACTGGGATTCCATCCTGCAGCAGTTTCCTGCGCTTTCACTATCGGGAACCAATGCACTGAACATTGCTCCCGGTTTTCCTTATGCTGAATCACACCGTCATTTCTCCCACCTGATGTCGATACACCCACTTGGTTTGATCAAAACAGAAAATGGTGTAAAGGAAAAAAGCATCATACAAAATTCACTTCATCAACTCGATAGCATTGGTCCCGCAGGCTGGTGCGGATATTCTTATGCCTGGCTTTCCAACCTGAAGGCAAGGGCAAAAGATGGGGAGGGGGCAGCAAAAGCCTTGCAGATTTTCGCGAAGGCCTTTTGCTTGGTCAATAGTTTTCATGTCAATGGCGATCAGACAAAATCAGGATATTCCAGCATGACCTATCGCCCCTTTACGCTTGAAGGCAATTTCGCCTTTGCAGCGGGCGTGCAGGAAATGTTGCTGCAGTCGCATGCAGGATTCATTGAATTATTTCCTGCAGTGCCTGATGGGTGGAAGAATGTTTCTTTTCAAACGCTCCGCGCCGAAGGCGCGCATCTTGTAAGCGCGGTAAGGCAAAATGGTTTGACCAAAAGCGTAACGATAACCTCGGAGAAGGGTGGCATCCTGAAACTAAAACTAGATACAAAAGGTTTTGAGAAAAAAGTTACTGGTAAGGCCAAAATGCTGCGCCAGGAAAAAGGCTATACCACCATAGAAATGGGGGCAGGCGGAAGCATTGTACTTACCAACTGATAGAATGGTTATTCAATCCATTGCACGCTAATCAATAAGAACAGAAAACTATTTGTTCTCTTTTTCTAGAGCACGCTTGGCCAAGCCATTCAGTCCATATTTCAATATTAATGGAATAAATGCAGGTATCAATCTACCAAGAATTGGGAATTTCAATGACATCAGAAATGATAGAAAAAAAATGAATGGCACCACATAAGCGAAATACAAACCAAGTCGAATTCTTTCGGGTGAAATTTCGTGGGTTAATAATTTCTTTTGGGGGTTGCTAATATAAAGCCATAAAACAACATTCATGATTGCTGTTAAAACAATATTTAGAACATAGATGCCGTAAGGGATATGTAGCGCTAATTCCGAAGAATATTCACCCAACAACCCAGAGCTAAAGGGTAACAATACGACTGAAAATAAGAACAGTAAATTAAGCCATATTAACCTTGAGGTATAGTTGTTTACGTAACCAAAAATTCTGTGGTGTACAGACCAATAATAGCCAACAATAAAAAAGCTGATTATAAAACCAAGTAGCCTCCAACCCATGTGCGCGAGTGAATCCCACAACAAAGTATCGGTAGCATCATGAATTATAGGAACCTTAAATTCAATGACAAGCAAGGTGATGGCAATAGCAAAAACTCCGTCACTAAAAAAAGAGATTCTATCCAACTGATAATGCATCTTAGATATGTCGTGTCTTGCCTCTCCCATGGTTTTTAATTTTTGTTGGCTATTTTTTCTGCGTTAATTTGTTTTCCTTTAAATCTGTTTGAATTAGCTGATGCTGTATAATATTGGTGCTTATTGAAAAAATCCAATTGGAGTTTTTTCCAGTCATTGGAGTTTAAATCATTGGTTCGCCTTATTTCAATTAAAAGCCTGTCACTAATCATAAAGTAATCATCTCTTCCTAAATAGTCAAGGTCCGCATCACATAAGATCTCCTGCATAAGATTTGTCGGTGTCTGGGGAATGCGAGTAGCCATGATCATTTCACAGATAGCATCAATTTCATCAAAAGCAAATCCCCAAGCGGGTAAGAATTCTTTTGCAAATTGACATCCTCTTGCTTCATGTGCTTTTTCATCCCATATATATCCAATGTCATGCAACCAAGCTGCCGTTTTCAACAAGTGCATTTTGTGCTCAGACAAATTTTCTAGACGCCCATATAACTCGCTTTTTTCAACAACATCGCGTATGTGATCAATGCTATGGTAAACCAAATGGCTAGGAAGATTGCTGATTAGAAAGTGTTCGATTTGATCATACTTTTCTTCTATAGAACTAAAAGAATCATTCTTAAAATAGGCTACTTCAAATACGTTAACAGCGTCTTCCTTGCCCTTTACGTGTATCGGAGTCAATGCACGAAATGCAAAATTTGACTTGTTTTTGAGTGCGGAAAAAACAGATTCTGAAACGATGATTTGACCCGCTTTTGCAAAAGAACATAATCTAGATGAAAGATTAACCGCATCGCCAATTACAGTATAGTTCATCTGAACTTTGGATCCAATATTTCCAGAAATAGCTTTTCCTGTGTTAAGACCAATTCCAATTTCCAAAGGGGACTGACCCCTGGTCATTCGAACAACGTTCAGTTCTTCCAGCTTTTGTTGCATTTCTATTGCCGTCAACAAGGCCCTTTCTGCGTCATTGTTAGATCCAATGGGTGCTCCGTAGATAACCATCAGTGCGTCGCCTATAATCTTGTCAAGTGTTCCATTGTGTTTGAAGACAACCTCGATCATCTTATCAAAATACTCATTCAGGGAATCAACCACATCTTTGGGGCTCATTTTTTCACTCATTGAAGTAAAGCCCCTGATGTCACTAAAAAGTGTGGTTACCTCCAGTTCCTGACCACCCAAATTAAGATGGTCTTCGTTTTCTAATATCTGATCAACAATTTGCTTCGAAACATATTTCTTAAATGTTGATTTGAGCTTGTCTAAATTAGATAAGTCCTCCATAGCAACAACCGAACCAATAGGCTGACCCAGATCGTTCATCAATGGGGAAACCGAAATGTTAACAGTGGTGGATCTTCCGTTGCATTCTAACAAAATTTGACTTTCGGAAATTGTGATAGACTCTAACTCACATTTGTTAATGAGCTGGGTTATGAGTTGATTGGACCCAAAAACATACTCAAAGTGATTCCCTAAAACAAGGTCTTTCTCAAGATTAATAATTGCAATTGCAGCTCTGTTAATATGATTTATTTCACCCATTAAATTGGTGGTAAAAACCCCTGTCACGATTGATTGCATTACATTATCATTGAAGGTTTTGGCCTCCTTAATGTTTTCAATCAGTTTAATATTATTGTAAGCAACACTAGCCTGTGAAGCAATTGCAGATAACATATTTGCGTCAGCATCAAGAAAAGAGGAAAACCCTTTTCTTGATTCTTTATCAAATAAAATGATCACTCCAACTAAATTCTTCTTATCTAAAAATGGCGCAATTAATCCAAACTTACATTCCGTTTTAGATAAAAACGAATCGTCCTCAATTTGAATATTTCGTGCTTTTCGGGATTCATTGATTTCGCTAATAATTCCCTTCCGCTTATTAAATATCAATCCTTTTAAAACAGAAATATCAATATTAAAATCGGCGCCAATATGCAATACATCTGAATTGTCGTCCTCAATTAAAATTAAACCAGAACTGGCGTTCAAAACCCCACATGACTTTACTAAAATTTCTTGTAGTAATACAGAAATTTGGTCAAATGAGTTAAGCTCATTAGTAATATCCAATAAAGTCTCTAATTCTAGATACTTTAACTGAAGATCATTGATTTTAAAATCAGAAGACATTACAATTCATTTACTGCTGCTTCTTCCGTTTCGTAAACAGTTGAATATTTTGTCAATCCCATGATATTAAATGTTTTAGCAACAATTGGCGCTAAATTATAATACCCTATTTTACCATTCACCTCTTGTAATTTTTCAATGATCTCAATCAAAATAGAAACACCAATACTGTTTACAATTTTGGTGGCAGCCATATTAATCAAGAACTTGGTTTTACCCTGCGCCATTTTCTCATAAACAACCGCTGATACCGCTTCGCCACCTACATTGTTTAAATAACCATTGGTTTCGATGATAACGATGGAATTGTTTTCTTTTATACTTGTAATAAAATCGTTCATAAATTAATTTTAGTTTTTGATATTTTTTTTCATTGTTACGGTTGTTCCTTC
>CAILKQ010000181.1 GCA_903834825.1 uncultured bacterium
TAATTGTAAATCCACCACCCCGCCCTGCCTGCGGCAGGGCACCCCACCTGTCCAGGAGGGGTGTTGTTGAACAAAAACTTAGAAATTAGTGCGCAGACGTCTTGTTAACCCTGGAGGAAGCATTGCGGATCTGGTTCAACATCTCAGTGAGTGCTTTGACCTTTTCAGGGTATTGGTCATAAAGATTCTTGTCTTCCTGGGGATCTTCAGCAAGGTGATACAACTGGCCCTTGGCTTCTCCGGGCTTGGGAGCAATTTGCTTGGGAACTGTAAAGCCACCTGATCCAAGGCCTTGTATCAATTTCCAATCTCCTACCCTGATGGCAAAAAAGCCGATAGAAGAACTGTGAACAACAGCTGGTTGATTGTCTACTGATTTGGATTTGCCTCTCAAAACCGACAAGATGCTGTAACTGTCTTCTGTGTTGTATCGTGGATTGGTATTGCCTACAATTTCTGCTGCAGTTGACATCAGGTTGGCCAGCGTTGTGGTGGCTGAGGAAACGGCCCCAGGTTTTGTGTTGCCAGGCCATTTTACAATGAAAGGTACGCGGTGGCCACCTTCAAAAGCATCCCCTTTCATTCCTCTCCAAGGGCCTGCAGATTTGTGCTGAAATTTATTGACATAGTCCTCTCTCCAGTAGGGTCCGTTGTCGCTGGTAAAGACAACCATGGTATTTTTGGCAAGGCCCATGCTGTCAAGGGTTCTCATGATGGCACCAACAGAGGCATCTACTTGCTGCACAAAATCACCATATTCACCTGCGGCAGAACTGCCAATAAAGCCTGTGATGGGCATCCAGGGAGTATGTGGTGCAGGCATGGGGAGATAGAGGAAAAATGGTTTTTCCTTGGATTGGCGCTGCAGAAATTCATTGGCTTTTCTTGTGAAACCTGGCAACACATCAAAAAAATCAAACGATGGCGACATCAAGCCTGGCCTCCAGAAAGCGCCTGCATAGGCCGTATCAGGCTTTTTACCTGTAGTAAATGAAGTCAATGGATCAACCAGTTTTCCATTCTCCACATAGCCATAGGGTTGCATGTCTAGGGAGGCAGGCAACACATACGAATAATCGAAGCCATTGGTGTTGGGACTGACCGTCATTGGGGCAGTAAGGTCAATATGGTCTGGATTCATTTCTGCATCAATGCCATAGCGCTTGTTGGCCAAGAGGTGGGCGTATTCACGCTTGGGTACCCATCCTAATCCCAAATGCCATTTTCCGACAACAGCAGTATTGTAACCATTTTCTTTCAGCAGTGATGCCACGGTAGCGCGGTCGTTTTCCATCAGGGGTCTGCTGAATCCATTCAAAACACCCACTGGGCGTTGGCTCCTCCATGGATAGCGTCCCGTCATGATCGAATAACGTGTTGGTGTGCAAACGCCGGATGGTGAATGTGCGTCTGTAAAACGCATCCCCTGCTTGGCAAGCTTGTCAATATTGGGCGTGTTGATCTTTCCTTCTTTGTTGTAGACTTTTACATCTCCATAGCCCAGGTCGTTGTCAGGATGTAGATGATATTGGGTCTTTCTTGTGCATGTGTATCA
>CAILKQ010000182.1 GCA_903834825.1 uncultured bacterium
CAATACAGTTGCGGGATGAGTGAGCGGATTGTAAGTACCGATCTTCTGGATGAATTTACCATCGCGAGGTGCGCGTGCATCTGCTACTACGATGAAGTAAAATGGACGCTTCTTGCTTCCGTGACGTTGGAGTCTGATTTTTACAGCCATAAAAAATGTAAATTTTTAGTGGGTGGTGAATAAAATTGTTTCGAATCGAGGTGCAAATATAGGAAATAGGCAAGAACTACCCAAAACAACTGTCAGTAAATTCGTGAAAAACATCATAAAACATTCTTCCACGTTTAACGGTTATCGCCTTCCACCCATCCTGGGCATGGCGGGCATGTTGTTCATTCCCTTCATCATTTGCTTCATCTGCTCAAACTGTTTGAAGAACTGATTGACTTCATTCATGTCTCTCCCACACCCATTGGCAATCCGTTGCTTGCGCTTGAGGTCGATGACGTCTGGATTGGACCTTTCGAACGGCGTCATGGAGCTGATGATGGATTCTACCCCCTTGAAGGCATCATCGCTGATGTCAATGTCTTTCATGGCTTTGCCCATTCCGGGGATCATGCCCATCAGGTCTTTGAGGTTGCCCATTTTTTTGATTTGCTGGAGTTGATCCAAGAAATCCTGAAAATCGAATTGGTTCTTCCTTATTTTTTTCTCTAGCTTCTTTGCTTGTTCATCATCAAACTGGGCCTGTGCTCTTTCCACCAATGATGCAATGTCTCCCATTCCGAGGATTCGCTGCGCCATACGGTCTGGATGAAAAACATCCAGGGTCTCCATCTTCTCACCACTGCTGATGAACTTGATGGGTTTTTGAACGGTGTATTTGATGGACAGTGCTGCACCACCCCTGGTGTCACCATCCAGTTTGGTGAGTACAACACCTGTAAAGTCAAGCTTTTCGTTGAATGCCTTGGCCGTATTCACTGCATCCTGCCCGGTCATTGAATCCACCACAAAAAGGATTTCCTGTGGCTGCAGGGCTGCCTTCAGACCAGCAACCTCATTCATCATGACCTCATCTACTGCCAAACGGCCTGCCGTATCAATGATGATTACATTCTTATTGGTTGTCTTGGCATGTTTTAATGCATTTTCAGCAATAGACCTTGGATCCTTGTTCTCAGGCTCGGCATACACATCAACCCCAATTTGTCCGCCCAAAACCTTGAGCTGATCGATGGCCGCAGGTCTGTAAACGTCCGCTGCAACCAGCAAAGGAGATTTGCCTTTTTGCGTCTTGAGGTAATTGGCCAGCTTTCCACTAAAAGTAGTTTTACCGGAACCTTGCAAACCTGCAATGAGGATAATGGCCGGATTCCCGGTCGCATTGAATCCGCTGGCCAGGCCACCCATCAATTCCGTCAGTTCATCCTGCACAATCTTGATCATGAGCTGACCAGGGCTTACGGCAGTCAATACTTTCTGCCCCATGGCCTTTTCCTTCACCTTATCAGTAAATTCTTTGGCAATCTTGAAGTTGACGTCTGCATCCAACAATGCCTTTCGGATATCCTTGACTGTATTGGCAACATTGAGGTCTGATATCCTTCCTTCTCCCATGATTTGCTAGAAGGCTGAGGCTATCTTTTCACTTAAATTTACAAACATGTTCTTCCGCTTTAATGAAAAAATGAACACCATGGGATGTTCATTCTTGCAAAGTTAATGATTCTGTATTTAACGTGTTGTGCTGTCAACTCAGAACTAAAGGAAGGTTCTCAGGCGCATGGTATTGGCGGTATACCTCAATGCCTCTAATGCCTTGTCCCTGATCTGCCTGACCCTTTCACGGGTGAGGTTGCATTCTACGCCTATATCCTCCATGCCCATGGGGCTGTCCATTCCAATACCATAAAGGCACCTGATCACTTTCTGTTGTTTTACTGGTAAACTGCGGAGGGCCAGCTCAATTTCATAATGCATTGATTCGTGCTGGATTTCATGGTCTGCAGCATCCGCTTCCTTGTTTTCCATCACATCAATCATGGTGCCTTCCCCATCCTCTCCCAGAGGAGAATCGATGCTGACATGCCTGCTGGCCAGGTTGATGGTCGAGGATACCTCTTCAAGATCCATTTCCAGGTATTCAGATATCTCCTCAGCCGTTGGCTCCCTTTCAAAACCCTGCTCAAGGTGCTGGGCTGCTTTGGCAATCTTGTTGCGGACGCCAACCTTGTTCAAAGGAACCCTGACGATGCGCGATTGATCTGCCAATGCCTGTAGGATGCTCTGTCTGATCCACCATACAGCGTAAGAAATGAACCTGAAGCCCTTGGTTTCATCAAATCTTTTTGCAGCACGGATCAAACCCAGGTTTCCTTCATTGATAAGGTCTGAGAGCGATAATCCCTGGTGTTGGTATTGTTTTGCCACCGAAACGACGAACCGCAGGTTGGCTTTTGTAAGTTGTTCTAAGGCTGATTGGTCTCCTTTTCTGATCAAATCTGCCAACCTCACTTCCTCTTCTGCACTGATCATCGGAACTTTACTGATATCTTGAAGGTATTTCTCAAGACTTGGAGATTCGCGCAAGGTGATGGATTGACCTATACGCAGTTGGCGCATGCTCATGGGATAGATTTTAAATAAATTTTCTTAAGGACGGTTCTTAACCCCAACAAAACGCAATTACTGCGAAAATATTGTTAAATGAAGCAATCAAGCAAAGGCAAAATTGAAAATTTGACATAAAACATTGATATTCAACCCCGTAAAAAACCCATTTTGAAATGGGGAAAATCACGGATAAAAAAAAGGAAAGAAACATCAAAATATATTTTTTCAATTCCGATATTTTTCTATCATTGCAATGTGCAGGCAGTTGAATCGTGATTAGAGACCAATACAAAACAACATGAGCAAACAATTATTTTCTATAGAGTACCCCGTAAGATGTTCACCCAACATCTTGTACGACTTCCTTTCAACCCCTGCCGGATTGCAGGAGTGGTTTGCGGAGAAAGTAGACGAAAGGGATACTGTGTTCAGCTTTTCCTGGAATGGTTCTGTTGAAAAAGCTGAAGTGCTTGAAGCAGAGCAGAATAAATTCATCCGTTTCCATTGGCTGCATGCCCCTCAAAACGAATATTTTGAATTTTCAATCGAAAAAACAGAGGTAAGCAGCCAGACCATCCTGATCATCAAGGATTTTGCAGAAAAAAAGGAAATTCCCGACCAGTCAAGGCTTTGGGGTGTACAAGTACATGATCTGTTCCACAGGCTGGGTAATTAACAATGTTCAAGAAGCTTGATAAACTCGTTTTAAAAGCATTCATCGGTCCATTCATCGCGACCTTTTTCATCACACTCTTCGTGTTGGTGATGCAGTTTTTTTGGAAATACATTGATGACCTGGTAGGAAAAGGCCTCGACCTTCCCAGCATCCTTGAATTGACCTCTTACGTTACTGTAACCGCCATACCATTGGCACTTCCTCTTGCTATCCTGATTTCATCTATCATGACCTTCGGTAACCTGGGGGAAAGTTTTGAACTCGTCGCCATCAAATCGGCTGGAATCCCTTTGCTCCGGTTCATGCGTCCCCTGTTGCTCATTTCTGTTGTCATCAGTGTGCTGGCATTCCTGATTTCTAATTATGTAATGCCTGTTGCCAACCTGAAGTTTACCACCATGCTCTATGACATCAGGGTAGCCAAACCTGCCTTTGATATAAAAGAGGGCATTTTTTATGACAAGATCCCAGGCTTTGCCATCAAGGTTGGCAAAAAGGAAGATGATGGCAACAGCATCAGCAAGATCGTGATTTATGAGAACCAATATTCCCTTCAGGACAATATCATCATTGCAGAGAAAGGGAAAATGAGTGTGAGTGATGACAAGAAATTTCTGGAATTCGATCTTGAAAACGGATGGCGCTACCAGGAAAAAGGACCCTATAATACAAAGGAAACAGACTATTACCGCCTTGGTTTCAAGAAATACAAGAAAGTATTTGACCTGAGTAGTTTTGACGTGCTCAAAACCCCTGACAGCATGTTCAAGAGCAGCTATGAAATGCTCAACGTCAGACAACTGCAAAAATCGACCGATTCCATTGGTAAGGAGCTCAAGCGCATTGAATCTGTTCGCATGGACAAAGAGATCACCAGCTTTTACCTGTTCGGAAAATACTTTGAAAAAGGGTGGAAAAAAGAAAAGCCAGGCCGGCCTCAAAAAGCCAAAACCTATGGATACAACCTTCCCGATTCTACCATCAATGTTGCATTCACCAAAGCGGCTGACAAAATCAATTTGGTCAAGAGTTCACTTGAATTGATTGCAGCAGACCATGAGCAAAGGGAGCGCGACTGGCGTTTTTACAGGTTGCAATGGCACAAGAAATATTCACTTTCTTTTGCCTGTATTGTGCTCTTCCTCATTGGTGCACCACTGGGCTCCATCATCAGAAAAGGCGGGCTGGGGATGCCTTTGGTAGTGGCGGTCATTTTCTTCCTGGTCTTCCATCTCCTGAACATGTTTGGTGAAAAATTTGTCAAACAAGAGATCATGGGGCCATTTCTGGGCATCTGGCTTTCCAGCATCGTACTCCTGCCCATCGGGTTGTTTTTGGTATACAAGGCCATGAACGATTCCCAATTGTTCAACAATGAATATTATTTCCATTTTTTCAGAAAAATACGCAGCCTTTTCAAATGCAAGATTGCGCCAGGATCCTGATCTTTACCATAAATAAAATACCATGCATACCAACAGCTCACGCAGAAAATTCATCAGCACTACAGTCATGGCAGCAGGAGCAATGGGCATGGTTCCTGGCGCCCTATTGGCCAACGATTCCATCCAACCTACTCCATTTGCTCAAACGCCACTCCCCTATGCATACAATGCTCTGGAGCCTTATGTGGATGCCATGACCATGGAGATTCACCATACCAAACACGCAGCGGCGTATACCAAGAACCTGAACGATGCCGCATTGGCAGAGTTCAAAGGTGAAAATCTCAGCCTGGAACTTGTCCTCAGCAACATTTCCAAATACTCTGCCAAGTTGCGCAACAATGGTGGCGGTCATTACAACCATGAACTTTTTTGGAAGAGCATGCAGGCAACCGGTACAGCCCTTCATGAAGGCCCTTTGAAGCAAGCACTGATGTCCAATTTCAACAGCTTTGAAAACTTCAAAACAAAAATGAGTGAAGCTGCCATGACAAGGTTTGGCAGTGGATGGGCCTGGCTTTACATGGATGGAGAAAAGAAATTACAGATTGGTTCAACACCCAACCAGGACAATCCATTGATGGATGTTTCTCCAGTGAAAGGCCAGCCATTGCTGGGTCTTGACGTTTGGGAGCATGCGTATTACCTCAAGTACCAAAACAGGCGTGCAGACTATGTAAACAATTGGTTCAACCTGGTAAACTGGAAATTTGTAGAAGGAAGATTGATTGGAAAATAACCATTTCAGGGAAGCCCTAAAAAGGTTCAGCCTTTGCAAAAACCACTGTTTGAAGAGTTGAATTCACAAAGGCTGAAAATATGACACGCAATCGTGTATCAAATATAGGGAGGGTTTTGGAATTACAAAATTTTTCTGTTAATTTTTTAAGAAATTTAATGTGTACAATAAACACAAAAAACATGAAACAATACATTGAAGAGAACAAAGATCGCTTCCTGAATGAACTCTTGGACCTTTTGAGGATTCCTTCCATCAGTGCCAACAGTGAACACAAGGGGGACATGATACGCTGTGCGGAAGCAGTAAAGCAGTCCCTGCTGGATGCAGGAGCAGACCTCGCTGTGATCCATGAAACGGAAGGCCACCCCATTGTGTATGGAGAAAAGATGGTTGATCCCTCTTTTCCAACTGTTCTTGTATATGGACATTACGATGTACAACCGGCAGATCCTTTAGAACTCTGGCACAGCGGCCCCTTTGAGCCTGTGATAAAAGATGGGAAGATTTATGCGCGTGGTGCCTGTGATGACAAGGGGCAATTTTATATGCATGTCAAGGCACTCGAAGTAATGGTCAGGAACAATGCCTTGAAAACCAATATCAAATTTTGCATTGAAGGGGAAGAAGAGATTGGGTCTCCCAACCTGGGGAAATTCGTAGCCAGCCACCATGACTTGCTTAAATCGGATGTGGTGCTGATCAGTGATACTGCCATGATCAGCATGGATACTCCATCCATAGATACCGGAGTGCGTGGACTCAGCTATATCGAAGTGGAAGTGACAGGACCCAACCGCGACCTGCACAGTGGCGTCTACGGTGGCGCTGTGGCAAATCCTGCTACCATCCTTGCCAGGATGATTGCTTCATGCCATGATGAGCAGAACCACATCACCATTCCTGGATTTTATAACGATGTATTAGAATCAAGCACTGCAGAACGTGCACTGATGGCAAAGGCACCATTTGATGAAAATGAGTACAAAAAAGACCTTGGTGTTGATGCTGTTTATGGCGAGAAGGGATACAGCACCAATGAAAGAACGGGCATTCGTCCAACCATAGAAGTGAACGGCATCTGGGGAGGATATACTGGCGAAGGGGCAAAAACCGTTTTACCTTCCAAGGCAACAGCTAAAATTTCTGCCCGCTTGGTTCCCAACCAGTCATCAGAAAAAATCACTGCCATGCTCCTGGATTATTTCAGGAAGATTGCGCCGGCAGGGGTAACCGTAAAAGCCAGAGAACACCATGGCGGAGAGCCTTATCTCACACCCATTGATTCTAAGGGATATCAGGCTGCATCAAAAGCCATTGAACATACTTTTGGAAAGGCTCCGGTACCCGTTCGTGGTGGCGGCAGCATTCCCATCTGTTCCTTGTTTGAAAAGGAGCTTGGTGTAAAAATCGTGTTCATGGGATTTGGGCTCGACAGCGACAACCTGCATTCCCCCAATGAGAAATACGACCTTTTCAATTTCTACAAAGGGATTGAAACGATTCCTTATTTTCATCAGTATTTTGCTGGAGAATGAGTTGCAAAAAGCTTTTATTTTTACCTTTCATATTCATGTCATGTTTTACAATGGCACAAACATCAACTGAGACAATCGGTAAACCTGTTGGTATCGGAAAATTAGAAGTTGCACAATTTGATTTTCCCAAAAAAATGAATTGGGAGGATGCAAAAAAAGCGTGTGCTGATTTGGGAAAAGGTTGGAGTTTGCCAACACGGGAGGAACTGGGTATTTTGTATGAGC
Source organism: uncultured bacterium (assembly GCA_903834825.1). Lineage (GTDB taxonomy): Bacteria > Bacteroidota > Bacteroidia > Chitinophagales > Chitinophagaceae > Pollutibacter. Next base: position 7,183 of record CAILKQ010000182.1, read on the forward strand.
ATAGAAAAGAAATTGGTGGTTTTTCAACAAGCTACTATTGGAGTTCTACCGAGACTAATGATACAAATGCTTGGAGGCATAACTTCAGCTTTGGCATGAGTGGGTTCATCGCGGGCAAACAAAATGAATATTTTGTTCGGGCTGTTAGACCCAAATAATGGTTTGGGTACCAAACAGTTCGTGAAGTATACAATCCAACAATCAGGTCAGAAAGGTCTCCCGCCCGGAGGACAATGCTGCTTCAAATAATTGGTGTACAAGGTCTGCAAATGTTTGGTTGTGCCTTCTCCCTCACTGATGCTGTGGCTTCTGTTGGGGTAAGACATGAACTGAAATTGCTTGTTGTACTTTATCAATTCATTCTGCAACAATTCGGCATTCTGGTAGTGCACGTTGTCATCCGCAGTACCATGGATATACAACAAATTGCCCCGGAGATTTTTTGCATGGGTGATGGGAGAACCCTTCACAAAATCTTCGCGGTTTTCCTGCGGCAATCCCATGTAGCGTTCCTGGTAAATATTGTCATAGGTCAGTTGGAAGGCAACCGCAGCAATGGAAATGCCGGTCTTGTAGATTTCAGGATACCTGAACATAAGATTTAACGTTGCGGATCCACCACCACTCCATCCCCAGACTGCAACGCGAGAGGTATCAATGAAGCCCATTTTAAACACTTCCTTGGCGGCCTTGGCCTGGTCATCAATGTTCACAATACCAATTTTCCTGTAGATGGATTTTCTCCATTCACGGCCCTTGGGTACCGGCGTGCCGCGGTTGTCGATGGTCACATATACATATCCATCCTTTCGCATGTCGCCGGCATACAACCTGTTTCTTCCCACGCCAAAACGATCAATCACATTGGCTCCGGCAGGCTCTGAATACACAAAGAAAACCACAGGATATTTTTTGGATGGATTGAAATTTTCTGGCTTCACCATCCATCCGTCCATCTCAACACCCTCATCGGTTTTAACCTTGAAAAATTCAATGGGCGAAGGCAGGTTTGCAACTTTGTTGATGGCCTCTTGCACAGGGCTTTTTCCATTGTCATCAAGATGGGTATTTAGGCTGATGGCCTCAGTTACATATTGTACCTTATGATTGGAAAAGCTGTGGAAAGCAAGATCAGCAACAGGTGAAATATTATACTGGTGGGTTCCTGGCTGCGTATTAGGGGTGATGCGTTCTGGAGTCGCACTGCCGTTGAGTTTCGTACGGTAGAGGTATTTCTGGGTGGCATTTTCGGGTGATGCGTAAAAATAAACATAGCCCTCTTTTTCCTTTACTGCTGCAATTTCCATCACATCAAAATTGCCCTGGGTCAGGAGAACCGACTCCTTTCCATTGCGTGACATGCGGTACAGATGCCGCCATCCTTCTTGCTCAGAAACCCACAAAAAGGATTTGCCCCCGTCAAGCCAATCCCATCCACCATAATTGTAGTCGTCATCAATGGAAGGAAGAATATCAATCCAGGCAGCATCTTTTTCTGCATGGATACCATAGGCCTTGCCAGTGGTAGCATTGGCCATATGCAAAATGCTTTCATTCTGTTTCCTGTTGAGTTGCTGGACAATCACCTCATCCTTCCCGGCCCACTCCATCCTTGGGATATAATGCTGACGCTGATCACCCGGAATATCCATCCATGTCTTTTTACCGGTGGCAAGGTCAATGACACCAATCCTGACAGCAGAGGGAGCCTCGCCGACTTTGGGGTATTCAACGGGTATGGGCTTGGAATAAATATCAGATGTATTGTCCATCATCATGAAATCCTTGGTGCCAGCGGCATTCACCTGCCAGAAGGCGATCTTTTTTCCATCGGGACTCCAACGAAAACCATCGCGGCAGGCAAATTCCTCTTCATACACCCAGTCAAATGTTCCATTGATCATGCGGCGGTTGCCATCGGTTGTCAATGCCTTGATGGCAGCGGTTTTCAGGTCTTCGATATAGATGTTTTGTTCAGAGACAAATGCCGCTTTCTTACCGTCTGGGGAAAGTTTGGCAAACATCAGGGTCTGCGCTGGCCTTGATTTTCCTAACTGATGCCATTTTTTTGAAGGTTCATCATATACCCAATAATCTCCCTTTGTATTGTAGCGCCAAACCCTTGCGGTATTGGCAAAAACCAGCAATTGTCGGGTCTTTTCATTCCAGGAATAATCATCCATTTCCTTGAACAAATCCGCCTTGTTCAATTGCAGTGCACTGATGACTGTATCAACTTCCCCGCTCAAAACATCGGTTTTGACCAAGG
>CAILKQ010000183.1 GCA_903834825.1 uncultured bacterium
AAAAGGGGGAAACCATTGTGCAGGAAACCAGGAGTTATGATGCAGACAAGGGCATCACTTTTTCCATTAGAACCAAGGAGGATGCAGATGATTACCGCTATTTTCCAGAACCAGACCTTGCCCCATTTGCATTCACCGATGCGTTTATTGATGGCATAAAAGATGCACTTCCTTCCCTTCCTGATGAAAGGGCAGTTCAATATGTGGAGGCTTATGGTCTTACCAACTATGATGCAGAACAATTGACTGAAGACAAAGCATTGAGTGATCTTTTTGAAAAAATTGCCGCTTCAACGCCCCATAAAAAAAACCTCGCGAATTTTCTGATTGGCCCACTGCGCGCCCATCTCAATCTTGTTAACGGTTCCTGGAACGATATTGCCATCTCTTCAGAAAACTGGCATCAATTGCTGGACCTTGTTGCAGGTGGCAAACTTGGTTTTTCTGTGGCTGCACAAAAGCTTTTGCCCATCATGCTGGAAGACGGCAAAGCCAGTCCCTTGGCCCTTGCTGCTGCAATGAATTTGCTACAGGATGCGGGGGATGATGCGATTGGCACTTGGGTCCAACAGGTATTGGATTCCATGCCGGACAAGGTAGAAGAATACAGAAAAGGGAAAAAAGGGTTGATGGGTTTGTTTGTAGGGGAAGTAAAAAAAATATCAAAGGGGAAGGCAGATCCCAAAATAACCACAGATCTTCTCACTGCACATTTAAATAAAAAACAATAGCATGAAAAAATTCTTGATGGCAAGCGCATTACTGGTTTTCCTTGCTGCTGCATCCTGCAAGCGCACAGAAAAAAATGTCAGCTTCAATTTCACTGTTCAAAGCAATACTGAAAAACAGTCTGTTTACCTGGACCTGATTGAGTTGGAAGGAGAGCCCATCACCATGGATACAGCCATTGCTGAAATGGGTAAAGCCGTTTTTGCACTGAAGGGTGGAGCAGTAGATCCTGAGGCATTGTACAGGGTGAGGTTTGAAAAAACACAGGCTTATTTTCTTGTGATTCCTGACAATTCATCCATCAATGTTACAGCAGACCTCAAAAGCCCCGACCTGTTCTCAACCAATTCTAATGGAAGCAATTCTTTTAGGCTGCTTCTCGCAGGATTCAATGAAAGGCTTCAGGAAATTGATTCCATCCGCAATGCAATTGTTGCCAAGGGTGATATGATGGACAGCAACAGGGTAGTGCTTGAAACTGGTTTCCGTGAAAAAATTACAGCGGCAGGTTCTTTTTTGCTTAACTATGCTGATACGACAGAAACGCCAGCTGTTGCGATTTACGCATTGGGCATGTCAAGAAATCTGGTATCACCTGATCAGGTCAAGCCTGCGCTCAATGCTATTGCAAAACGTTTTCCCAAGTCTAAAAAAATAGCGAAACTGTCAGGGGATGTCAACAACCAAACGGAACCCAAGCAAACAGAGGATCTTGTAGGAAAAGAAGCCCCATTGTTTGAGATGCCTGATGTGAATGGTCGAACCATTTCTTTGGCATCATTGCGCGGCAAATATGTGTTGGTTGATTTTTGGGCAAGCTGGTGCAAACCATGCCGCATGGAAAACCCCAACGTTGTGGCAGCGTACCAGCAATTCAAGGACAAGAATTTTACTGTGCTGGGCGTTTCGTTGGACAAGAATAAAGAAGCCTGGGTAAATGCCATCAAAGAAGATGGATTGGCCTGGACACATGTCAGTGACCTCAAGCAATGGCAGAGTTCAGTGGTACCCTTGTACCAGATTGAGGGAATTCCTTTCAATGTACTGCTTGATCCTCAGGGAAAGGTCATTGCCAAAGGCCTGAGGGGAGAAGACCTTCTCACCCAGCTGGCTGCAATTTTAAAGTAGTTTTCCTTCAGTGTTCAGGATCTCAACTTTTTTTCTTTGCTGCCAGCAAAAGCAGCACGGGAAGAAGAACCAGGTTGGTCAAGGTTGCCACCAGCAATGTAAAGGAGGTGAGCCATCCCAGTGCCTGCGTGCTGCCGAATCCACTGAACACGAAAATGATGAATCCTGCAATCAAGACCAGTGAAGTATACACAATGCTGATGCCCGTTTCCCTGATGGTTTGTACTACGGTTTCATGCACCCTGCCATTGAAATGTGGTAGCTCCTGTTTGTAATTGACCAGGAAACGTATGGTGATGTCTATTGCAATTCCCAGTGCAACGCTGAAAACCAGTACGGTAGAGGGTTTGATGGAAATGCCCATCCATCCCATCAGCCCGGCTGTCATCACCAAAGGAATCAAATTGGGAATCAGCGAACAGAGCAGGATCCTGAATGACCGGAACAAATAAAGCATGCAAAGTGAAATGAAAAGAAAGGCCCAGAAAATACTTTCTTTCAAGCCTTTGATGATAAACCTGCTGCCTTCAAGAAATGTTATGCTGGATCCAGTCAATTGAACTGAAACCTTGCTGGTGTCAAAATAGTCTGGCACATGGGCTTCCAGGCTGTCAATCAGGACTGGCATGCGCATGCTCCCCACATCAGCCATGTTTACACTGATGCGGGTGACTTGTTTGTTGCTGTCAATGAATGAAGCCATCAGTTTTTCCAATGAGCCTTTTGCGGCGGCATCTCCTTTGTTGGGCTTCAGGTAGTCCGCCATGAAGGCCCCATCAAATGCATTGGGCATCGAATAATTGTTGCTGTCCCCGTCATAGAATCCCTGCCTGGCAAATTTCAACCCTTCTGCCAGTGAGAGAGGACGGGCCATTTCAGGGTAAGAAGCAATATAGGCACTGAAGGAAGAAACCTTGTCATAAACAGAAAGGGCTCTGGAGCCCGCAATGCCATTTTTCTTTTTGGTATCCACAAGGATTTCCAACGGCATGATGCCCCTGAAATTAGATTCAAAGAACCGAAGGTCTGTGTAAATCTTGTCCTTTTTGGGAAGATCATCAACAATGAAAGACTGGGTTTTCAGTTTTGAAATGCCAATGATGGAGAAAATCAATGCAATGCCTGTGGCCAGGTAAACTGTTCTTGTGTTGGATAAAACCCATTGTTCAATGGTTGTAAGCAGGGTTTGCAGCCATTTGTTTTCTAGATAGCGGGTATGCTTTTTCCTGGGTTCCGCCATGTAAAATAAGGAGATGGGAATCAGGATCAGTGAAATAAAGAACAGGGCCATGATGTTGATGCCGGCAACAATTCCAAATTCTTTCAGAATGATGCTTTTGGTCAAAGCAAATACGGCGAATCCCAGTGCTGCACTGATGTTGCAGAATAGCGTTACAACACCCATTTTACCGATCATTTCCACAATCGCTTTTTTCTTGTCACCCGATTTCATGAACGCTGTATGGTACTTGTTCAGGAAATAAATACAGTTGGGGATTCCAATTACAACCACCAGCGGCGGAATCAAAGCGTTGAGCAGTGTGATCCTGAAGCCTAGCATGTGGATGGTGGCAAGGCTATACACAACGCCAATCAGTACCACAGCAAGGGAGAGCAGGGTGGTGCTCAAAGACCTGAAGAAAATGAACAATATCAGGGCAGACAAAAGCAGAGAACCCAGCAGGAACCATTGCATCTCTTCTGCAATCCGCAATGCAACATTGGTTCTGATCAGGGGCAGACCACTCAGGTGAAGATCAAGCTGTGAAGTTTCGGCAAAAGCAGCTGCCTCTTTTTCAATTTCGCCAATGGTGGTTTCTCTGGCTTTGGATCCAAGAATTGCACTGTTGATCCTCAATCCCAGCAAATAGGCTTTTGTATCAGGGTTGTAGAGCAGCCCACGGTAAAATGGCAGGGAATAAAAAATATCCTTCAGGCTATCGAGTGCTTGTTGGCTTTTGATGCTGGTTGGGAAAATCCTGATCGCATCCAATTTACTGGTGCTGTCATTTTTTTTCAGTGTTACTGCCCCATTCACACTGATGATGTCTTCGACGCCATTGATTTTTTTTAAGCGCTCCTGAAAACCTGTTAATGCATTGAACTGTGTGACCTCGAAAAAGTTTGCTGAAGTAAAACCAATGGTCAGGAGGCTTCCATCCTCGCCAAATGTTTTTTTAAATTCAAGGTAAGCCTTGTACTTGGGATGATCTGTTGGGATGGCCCTTGAAAAGTCATAACTCATCTGAACCTTACTGGCATGGTAGCCCATGAAAACAGTCAACAAGACCAGCGCAATGATCAATGGTATACGAAATTTAAGAACCGCCTTGCCCAGCGCCTGCCACATAGGAGAAATTTTTACAAAGGAAAGGATTTTATGCGGCTCCCCTTCAATCTTTTTAGCGGGCAGGTGCATCTGCTAATTCGTTAATTTTATGCCATGAAGCGTGCGCTCATCTTCTCATTGGCTTGTTTTGCCCTGCATGCATTGCATGCACAAACCCTTCCCTCCATTGGACAATGGCGTGATCATCTTCCCATGCGTTCAATTGTCAACCTCGACAACTCCTCATCCAAGCTGATTGCAGCTACCTCATTTGGCTATTTCACCTATGATCCTGTGTCGAAATTCTATGATGTACATACCAAGTCCCGCGGGCTCTCAGAGGTAAACCTAAAGCATTTGGCCAAGGATCCTGTTTCAGAAAAAATGCTCATTGTCTATGAAAATGCCAACATAGACCTGGTAGAAGGTGACCAAATTCGGAACATCCCCGACGTATTGCTCAGCAAGATTCAAGGGGATAAAACCATCCATCATATCCTTTGGGCAGGCACGGAGGCCCTGCTTTCCTCCAACCTGGGCATCATTGCGGTAAATACCCAACGCAAAGAAATCAGGGATACCTACAGGCCAGGTAACAATGGCGCTGACATAAAAATATACCAGCTTGCCCTTTTGAACAATGTGCTCTATGCCGCCAGTTCAGAAGGCTTGAAAAAGGCATTCTTTCAAGCGTCAACACTGGGTGATTTCAGGTCTTGGACGTTAGAGCCCATTCCCGGAATTACTGGTGCGGTTGACAATATCCTCCTTTGGAATGACAGATTGGTTGCCAGAAAAGGTGATTCTATTTTCGTTAAATCGAATGGTGCATGGAGCTTGCTTTACGTTTCCTCCCAACCCATCACTGCCATCAATGCCAGTGGTAACGGCCTTTATATTGGACAGTCTCTTCAGGGCAAGGGTACCGTTGTTTATTTGTCTGATCCAGGCGTACAAGTTCAATTGATTGCTACACCTTCCATGTCTTTTCCATTGGCCTGTTCGAAAATTAACCAGGAACTTTGGGTGGGGGATAAAAACAATGGACTGATTAAAATATCCACAACAGGAGATGAACAATTTCTGCCCAATGCACCCTACGGTATCGCCACCGGAGGCGGAACGTATGCCCAATCAACGGTATGGGCTGCTGCTGGAACCATTGGAGCAGACGGAAAAGGCAAACTAAACAAGACCGGTTTCTTTGGCTTCAAGGATGACAAATGGCAGAACTTCAACAGCCGGTCAATGCCAGCGTTGGATAGCATGCCAGACATCAATGTATTGGCTTTTGACCCATCCAAACAGTCTGTATTGGCTGGGTCTTTTAGTGGTGGCATGATAGAAATCAGCAAAGAAGGGAAACCCCTTGTGTACAAACAGGGTTCGTTCATCAGCCCCGCAATGACAGATCCAAGGTCTTTTCGGGTTGCAGGACTTGCCTACGATTTAGACCTGAATCTGTGGATATCGAACCATGGGGCATCGCAGGATCTTGTTGTCAGGAAAAAGGATGGCAGCACTAAAAAATTCACCATTCCCTTTCCACATGTTGGCAATGCTGTTGCTACCATCACGGTTGATGACCAGAACCGGAAGTGGATCATATCTCCACAGGGCAATGGACTATTTTGTTTTGACGATGGGGGTACCATCGATCAGACCAATGATGATCAATGGCGGTATTTCCGGCAGGGCAGGGGCAATGGAAACCTACCATCTTCCAATGTCTTGAGTGTGGAAAGCGATAGGAACGGATTTGTTTGGGTAGGGACAGACAGGGGCGTTGCCATCATTCAATGTGTTGATGATCTTTTCAACAACACGCTTTGTGATGCCACCTTACCTGTGGTACAACAAGACAATTTTGCAGGCTTGTTGCTGGCAGAGGAAATGGTGAATGATATCAAGGTGGATGGGGCCAACCGCAAATGGGTTGCCTCAAAAAATGGGGTATGGTTGTTGAGTGCAGACGGACAAAAAACCATTCACCGGTTTACGGTATCCAACAGCAGTTTGCTCAGCAATGAAGTTTTTTCAATCGTGATCCATCAACTTACCGGTGAAGTTTTCTTTTTCACTGCCAATGGCATCTGTTCTTACAGGGGCACTGCAACTGCAGCCGCCACTGAAAAAAAGAAGCCCTTTGTTTTTCCTAATCCCGTCCCATCAGGTTTTACAGGAACCATTGCCATCAGGGATCTTCCAGAGAATGCCTGGGTCCGCATCACTGAACTAGACGGGCGCCTGGTGCACCAGTCAAGGTCTTTGGGTGGTCAGGCCATTTGGAATGGCAGAAACTACAAGGGCGAAAGGGTCAACAGCGGTGTATACCTGGTTTATGCCGCAGACGAGAACAACCAGCAACAGGTGGCAGCCAAAATATTTTTCATACGCTAACATGGCAGTCATCCACACCACAAAAGGCATTGTGATCAGAACGGTCAAGTATGGTGAAACCTCCTTGGTGGTTTCTGCATTCACTGAACTTTTTGGATTGCAACAGTATATGGTGAATGGCGTGAGGACTTCAAAAAGATCCAATGGCATTTCCGCTTCTCAACTTCAAGTGGGCAATATATTGGAGATGGTTGTCTATCAGAATGACAGAAATACGCTGCAACGCATCAAGGAATGCAAGCAGGCTATTCATTACAATGAATTGTTTTCTGATGTGGTAAAGAATAGCGTCATGCTTTTCATGATTGAGCTGCTTCAGAAATGTCTGAAGGAGCCTGATCCCCATCCGGAACTTTTTTATTTTATTGAGGATGTCATCAAGGGATTGGACAACGGTACTACGCAACAGACAGCCAACATTCCCCTTTTTTTTGTGTTGCATTTGTCGCATTTTTTTGGATTCAGGATGATGGATAATTTCAGTGACAAAGACAATATCCTGGATCTTCATGAAGGCCAGTTTGTGGCTGAAATGCCCATCCATCAAATGGTGGTTGTTCCACCGCAGAGTGAATGCATCGCACAGTTGTTGCGGGTCATGCAACTGAAAGAATTAGAACAGGTGAAGATGAACAAGCAACTGAGAAATGATTTACTGGATGCCTGTCTTCAATTTTATGGGATGCACATCAACGCATTCGGAAGCATGAAATCTTTGCCGGTGATCCGGGTTTTGATGGAATCATGATCAAATGATCTTCTTGGCCTGAAGGGTATTGTCCAGCAATACGATTCCTGGTTTCTTCCCAGGTTCAAAACTGCCCAATGCATCGTCCCTTTCCAATGCTCTTGCACCATTGATGGTTGCCCATTGTAGTATACATTGCAGGGGGATTTCCGGCAATTCTTTTCTGATGGTTCGAATTTCTGCCGCAATACTCAGTTGCCAATTGCTGCTATAACTGTCTGTGCCCAAAATGATTTCAGCCTGATTCTTGATCAAGAGGTCAATGGGAGGCATCTGGTTTTCAATATAGAGGTTGGCGTTGGCGCAAATGCAGAAATGGACTCCTGACAGATGTTCCCTTGCATGGTCCAAAGCAAAAACAATATCTTCTGCTGAAGTGAAGGTATTGTGGACCAGGATTATCCTTTGCTGCTTGTTGAAATATGGCAAACAGGATTGTAGTGAAGATTTTCCTGTGACGGGAAATGGAGATTCAGCCAATCCGAGTTTGTTGAAAAGTCGGATAAAATCTCCTGTTCCTTTGGCATACAATTCATCTTCCGCAGGATTTTCCTGGCTGTGCATGGAAACAATGGAATGGACGGTGCGGTTGTTGATTCCCTCAAAGGTTTTGTTGCTGATGCTGTAGGGAGCATGTGGCACCAACGAAGATTTCATATTGGTTGCTGCACAATTGAAAGCATCTAGTATGCCTTCATAGTGTAGCAAATTGGCTTCAGCTTTTTCATCTTTCATGCCGAGCACTTCAATAAAATTATTCCACTTTATTTTGCTCTTGCATTTTGTCTCAAGGGTGATGCTTGTATTGCAGATGTCTCCCACAGCAACGATACCCTCCAGCTCCATTTCTTTTTCTGCATTTTCAATGCAGTCCAGTATCAGTGACTGATCATGGTCTCGTTTACTCACCACATCCAATAAAAAAGGAATCAGTCCGGTATGGGGTGGAATTGTATTTTTCAGGTGGCTGAGCTCCAAGTGACAATGGGCATTGATGAAACCCGGGCAAAGGATGCCCCTGTATCTTTCAATCCCTTCACCGGCATCCATCTCCGCCAGAATCTCCATGACCTTTCCGTCTTCATCCATGATGAGCACGTGGCCCGGATCGAGGAATTCAAATCCGGTAAAGATCTTATCAGCCTGAAACTTGCGGTAATTCATCTGTTGAAAAGAATTAACTTTGCGCACGAATTTAAAGATTAAATACCGGATGCAGTCCGCTTAAACATATGCTGGATAAATTAGAAGCCATAAAAGCCAAGTTTGATGATATCGGTGTTGCCCTCACCAATCCGGAAATTGTTGGCAACAACAAAAGGTTCAGCCAGCTTTCCAAGGAATACAGAAGCCTTGAGAAAGTGGTGAATGCCTATACCCAATACAAGCGGCTCTTGTCTGATATTGAATTCAACCGGGAGGCATTGATGGGTGATGATGAGGAATTGAGGGAGCTGGCCAAGATGGAGACGGCAGAACTGGAGGTACAGAAAGAAACCCTGGAAAAGCAGGTCAGGAACATGCTGATTCCAAAAGATCCGCAGGATGACAAGAATGCCATTCTTGAAATTCGTGCTGGAACAGGCGGAGATGAAGCTTCCCTTTTTGCTGGAGATCTCCTGCGCATGTACATGCGTTATTGTGAAGGCAAGGGTTGGAAAGTGGCACTGCTCAATGAGAATGAGGGTACAATGGGTGGCTACAAGGAAGTGCAGTTGGAAGTTACCGGCGATGAAGTGTATGGAACAATGAAATTTGAAAGTGGGGTGCACCGTGTACAACGGGTGCCTGATACTGAAGCCAGCGGTAGGGTGCATACCAGCGCTGCCACTGTTGCAGTGATGCCCGAGGCGGAAGAGGTGGATGTGGAGATCCGGGATGCAGATGTTAAAATGGAAACCTCCCGAAGTGGCGGTGCAGGCGGACAGAATGTTAACAAGGTGGAAACCAAGGTTATGCTGACGCATATTCTAACGGGTACAGTTGTCATCTGCCAAACTGAACGGACACAGCTGGGCAACAGGGAAAAGGCCATGCAAATGATGCGCACAAGGCTCTACGAAGAGCAGGTCAGAAAACAGGAAGATGAGATCTCAAGACATAGAAAGAGTTTGGTCAGTTCAGGAGACCGCTCAGCCAAGATCAGGACCTATAATTTCCCCCAGGGCCGTGTGACCGATCACCGCATCGGGATGACGCTTTACAACCTACAGGATGTTCTTAACG
>CAILKQ010000184.1 GCA_903834825.1 uncultured bacterium
TTGAAAGTTAACCGAAATTCGCGTTTGGTAGCCCGTAGGGGAATCGAACCCCTCATTCCTCCGTGAAAGGGAGGCGTCTTAACCGATTGACCAACGGGCCGTTTTCGTTTTAGGAGTGCGAAGATAAGTTCTTATGCAATTATGACAAAAAAAATTGAATAGTTCTTACATTTGCATCTCAAATAAGTCAAAAGCAACATACATGAGCACAGTAAAAGTAGCAATCAACGGATTCGGAAGGATAGGACGCCTTGTTTACCGCCAGATATTCAACATGGAAGGCATTGATATCGTTGCCATCAACGATCTTACCAGCCCCAAGGTTTTGGCCCATCTCCTTAAGTACGATACTGCCCAAGGACGATTTGAGCAAGATGTTCAATCTACAGATAACTCAATCATTGTAAACGGTCATGAGGTAAAAATATATGCACAAAGGGACCCAGCGCAAATTCCATGGGCATCCCATGAAGTGGATGTTGTATTGGAATGTACCGGCTTCTTTACCGATAAGGATAAAGCTGCTGCCCACATTGCTGCTGGAGCAAAAAAAGTGGTCATCTCTGCACCGGCTACAGGAGATTTGAAGACCATTGTCTTCAATACCAACCATGAAATCCTGGATGGTTCTGAAACCATCATCAGCTGTGCTTCTTGCACAACCAACTGTCTGGCTCCTATGGCCAAGGTTTTGGAAGAGCAATTCGTTATCCTGACTGGTCTTATGACCACGGTTCATGCCTATACCAATGACCAGAACACACAGGATTCTCCTCATCCAAAAAATGACCTCCGGAGGGCACGTGCCGCAGCACAGAACATTGTCCCCAACACCACAGGTGCAGCAAAAGCCATCGGCCTTGTGCTTCCTTCGCTGAAAGGAAAGCTTGACGGTACTGCACAGCGTGTTCCTACCCTTACTGGCTCATTGACGGAATTGACTGTACTGTTGGCAAAAAAGACCACCACAGAAGAAGTCAATGCTGCCATGAAAGCTGCTTCAAACGAAAGCTTTGGTTACACAGAAGATGAAATCGTTTCCAGTGATGTTGTTGGTATTCGCTTTGGTTCTTTGTTTGATGCCACACAGACCAAGGTACAAACCGTTGGAGACCACCAACTGGTAAGAACAGTAAGTTGGTATGATAATGAAATGAGCTATGTTAGTCAGCTTGTCCGTACCGTTCATTATTTTGCACAATTGATATCCAAGTAATTCAATCCGATCTTACAACCCGGCAGTACATCCTGCCGGGTTTCTTATTAAAATAGCTTCCTCATGAGCAAATTCAGCCAATTCAATTTTGGGGATAAAAAAGCCCTGGTCCGTGTTGACTTCAATGTTCCCCTCAATGAAAACTTTCAGATTACGGATGATACACGCATGCGCGCTGCCATCCCTACCATTCAAAAAGTATTGCAGGATGGAGGATCTGTAATTCTAATGAGCCATTTTGGAAGACCAAAAGATGGTCCAGATAAAAAATACTCGCTGATTCACCTTGTACCCCATTTGCAAAAACTACTTGGAGACGAACCTGAAGTCTTTTTTTCAGCGGATTGCATTGGAGAAGCTGCTGCACATGCCGCGGCCTTGCTACAGAAAGGTGATGTATTGTTGCTGGAGAACCTCCGCTTCCACAAGGAAGAGGAAAAAGGTGACATGGGATTTGCAGAGCAATTGAGCACATTGGGAGATGTATACATCAATGATGCATTCGGCACCGCTCACAGGGCCCATGCTTCTACTGCGATTGTTGCTGACTTTTTTGATGCAGACAAGAAAATGTTTGGCCTGCTCATGGAAGGCGAGGTTTCGAGTGCCGAAAAAGTATTATTGAAGTCTGAAAAGCCTTTCACTGCTATCATCGGTGGTGCCAAGGTATCAGATAAAATTTTGATCATTGAAAATTTACTTGAAAAAGCCACCGACATTATCATTGGTGGAGGAATGGCCTATACTTTCTGGAAAGCACAGGGAAAGGACATTGGAAATTCCCTTTGTGAGGATGACCGCCTGGGCCTTGCCTCATCCCTTCTTGAAATGGCCAAGGCCAAAGGGGTGAATATTCATTTGCCGATTGACAGCACCATTGCAGACAAATTTGCTGCAGATGCCAACATTTCTAACTGCAACAGCGGTGAAATTCCTGCAGGATGGATGGGGCTGGACATTGGTATACAGGCCAGAACAGATTTCAGCGAAGTGATCCTGCGAAGCAAGACCATCTTGTGGAATGGGCCCATGGGCGTCTTTGAAATGGAGAAATTCCAGGCCGGCACCAAAACAATAGCTGAGGCAGTGGCTGCAGCCACCCAAAAAGGAGCATTCTCCCTGGTGGGCGGTGGAGACAGCGTTGCAGCAGTCAACCAATTCGGTTTCAATGACAAGGTGAGCTATGTTTCAACCGGAGGCGGTGCCATGCTGGAGTTCTTTGAAGGAAAAGAGTTGCCCGGCATCGCAGCCATCAATAAATAATCTTTTAACAGATATTGGCTACATTAGATGCAACCTTTTGTCCAATTCCGCTATCTTTAAGCATTAACCTAATCAAATATAAAAATGAGCACGCGTAACATTGTTCTTATCGTAATCGGAGGCCTTATTCTTTTGCTGGGTGGTTGTGGCTGCAGTGGCTACAATGGACTTGTTCAGACGGACCAGAATGTAAAAGGCAAGTGGGCTAATGTTGAAAGTGATTATCAAAGAAGGTCAGACCTGATTCCCAACCTGGTGAATACCGTAAAAGGAGCAGCAGACTTTGAGAAAACTACCCTTGAAGCTGTTGTCAATGCAAGGGCACAAGCTACCCAAACCAAGATTGACGTAACCAACCTCAGCCCAGAAAAAATTGCCGAATTCCAGAAGGCCCAAAGCCAGCTAAGTGGCGCCATCGGAAGGCTGTTGGTCACCATGGAAAAATATCCTGAACTCAAGGCCACAGATGCTTTCAGGGATCTTCAGTCACAACTGGAGGGCACAGAAAACCGCATCAAGGTATCGAGGAATGATTTCAACGGTGCAGTACAGGAGTACAATACCGGCGTGAAGAAATTCCCCATGGTCTTGTTCAGCGGGATTTTCGGATTCAAGGAAAAAGGATTCTTTGCTGCAGAAGCAGGTGCAGAAAAAGCACCTACCGTTGACTTTACTAAATAATTATTGTGAATCTGTTGAACATATTTGCAATCAAACAAAAAGCTTTTTTCTCCAAGGAAGAAGAGGAACGGATGGTGGAAGCCATCCGTTCTGCTGAAATGCAAACCAGCGGAGAAGTAAGGCTATATGTTGAAAGCCATTGTAAGATGGTTGACCCGTTGGACAGGGCCAAAGAAATTTTCAGCCAACTCGAGATGGCAAAGACCCAGGACAGGAATGGCGTACTGCTTTATTTTGCCATGAAAGATAAGCAACTTGCCATCTTGGGAGATGAAGGAATTCATGCCCGTCTAGGTCAGGAATTTTGGAACAATGAAATAAGAACAATCATCGCTGACTTCAAACAACACAATTTTGTGGATGGCATTTGCCATATGATTGAAGATGTAGGCAATGCACTTAAGCTTAATTTCCCTTATACCAGTGATGATAAAAACGAGCTGTCCGATGGGATAGTATTTGGCAAATGATAAAAAGACTTCTCCTCTTCACCCTTATAATTGCTTCTGTTGCTGCCAATGCGCAGATTGAAAAGGAGCTTCCGGCCAAACCTGTACCACAGAAATTGGTTGTTGATTATACCAATACCCTTGCTCCAGACCAAAAAGAGGCCCTGGAGCGAAAATTAGTAGCCTTTGACGATTCAACCTCCACGCAGATTGCTGTTGTTTTGGTTGAAACAACGGGCGACAGGGACATTGCAGACTATGCGGTAGCATTGGGCAGGACCTGGGGAATTGGCAACAAGGAATTCAACAATGGGATCTTGTTGCTGGTAGCCAAGAATGACAGAAAGATCTGGATCGCAACCGGCTACGGGCTGGAGGGTGCATTGCCCGATATCCTCGCAAAGCGAATCATCGAAAATGAAATAAAACCCAATTTCAAGGGCAGCGATTTTTACCGGGGACTGGACGAAGGCACGGATGCCATCATTGCAGCAACCAAAGGAGAATACAATGCTCCTGAGAATTATGGCAGAAGAAAAGGCGATGGGAAAAGAAGTATTCCTGGTGCATTTATCATCCTCGCTGTGCTCATCATACTCAGCATTTTCCGCAGGCGCGGTGGCGGTGGTGGTGCAGGCGGACTCCTCTTCTTCCCTATGGGCAGCAGCAGTTTTGGCGGTGGCGGTGGTAGCAGTGGTGGTGGATTTGGCGGATTTGGCGGAGGCAGTTTTGGCGGTGGCGGAGCTGGTGGAAGCTGGTAAAAGCAACCCTTTACGTCTATAAACAATATCGATTATCCCAAACCCAACTCCTGGTGTAATTCAGGAATTTCAATATCAGTAAAGCTTCCAATCTCTGCATGAATTTCATGTACCACACCATAAATAGAAAAGCAACCCCTGTATAAATTCAATTTATTGAATGGTCAATTTAAACATGGAGTCATTGCCCAGAAATCCTTCCAATTCATCGCCAACAACACATTCCCCAACCCCAGCGGGTGTTCCGGTAAAAATTACATCCCCAATGTTCAGGGAAAAATAGTTGGATACATGTGCAATGATCTTATCAAAATTGTGGATCATGTCTTTGGTATGACCAGTTTGAACCAGTTCCCCATTTTTTTTCATGGAAAAATGAACATTGTTTTTATCAAAACTGGCAGGAATTGGAGCCCATTTCCCCAGCACAGCTGAATTGTCCCATGCTTTGGCTTTTTCCCAGGGAAGGCCTTTTTTCTTTAATTCGGCCTGTATATCCCGGGCCGTAAAATCGATCCCTACTGAAATGGCATCATAATATTCGCTGGCTGTCCTCTCCTGAAGGTATTTGCCATTCTTGCATATCCGCAAAACCACCTCACATTCATAATGCAATTCATTGGTGAATTCCGGATAATAAAACGGACTATTGGACTGCAACAATGCACTTTTAGGCTTGATGAAAATAACCGGCTCATCCGGCACTTCATTGCCCAGTTCCTTGGCATGCTCAGCATAATTGCGCCCGATGCATAAAAATTTCATGTCTTCACTATTTAGGTAAGGTTGATAATCAGGATTTTTCATTGGAATTGGATACGTTAAATGATATCCTAAACATAATGGCTTTGGATAAATTTAAAATTCAAGATGATTGACCGCGGCCATTGTCCGCTCAAGCCCTGTCAACACAAATTCTTCAATGGCCTGGGAGGATCTCTCCAGTTTTAGCGAAACCAGAATTTCCTCTTTCTTGTCCCATTTTCCCAGCACATGCTCTACCTGTCGACCCGTTGGAAAATCATTCCCTATGCCAAACCGCAATCTGGCATATTGGGCTGTCCCCATCATTTCTTGGATGCTCTTGAGCCCATTGTGACCACCATCGCTGCCAGAAGGCTTGATCTTGATCTTGTTGAGCGGAACAGACAATTCATCTACCAATACGAACATTCGGCTGATGTCTATATTTTCCTTTTCCAACCAGTATTTGACGGCTTTCCCACTCAAATTCATGTACGTAGTGGGCTTGATACAGATAATTTTTTTTCCTTTCAGACTGATTGCTGTCTTAAAGGCCAACCGGTCCATGGAAAATACCCCTTTGTGTTTGGCCACAAAATGGTCGAGGATGTCAAATCCAATATTGTGTCGGGTATGTTCATACTCGAATCCAATATTTCCAAGACCAACAATTAAATATTTATCCATAAAAAAAGCCCCAAGATAGAATCAAGGGGCTGTAAAGTAACACTTTTAGGCTTATTTTTTTCCTTTTGCAGGAGTAGCAGCTTCTTCTTGCTTCAACTGACGCGTCATGGTCACTGATGCAATCGGAATACGGGGAGAGTTCATGATCTCCAGGTTTTCAGCAAGAATATCCTGAACACGGATATTTGCATTGAGTTCCAGGTTGGTGAGATCAACCTCGATGTTCTCCTTAAGGTACTTAGGATAGGTTTTGATTTTTACAGACTTAAGCCTGATCTCAAGCTTTCCACCCGCTTTTACACCAGCAGCAGTACCGGTAAATTTCAAGGGAATGGTTGCACTAACCTTCTTGCCTTCAACAAGCTCAAGCAGGTCAAGGTGCGCGAGTTTGTCTGATACCTTGTTGAATTGCAAGTCTTTCAAAATGCAGGTGTAAGATTTGCCATCAACCTTCATTTCCACGAGCTGGAAATCTGGTGTGTAGATGAATGGCTTCAGGGCAAGTGATTTGACTGAAAAGTTAACCTCTTGTGCACCCCCGTAAATTACACCAGGTACCAGGTCTTGAGAGCGCAACCGGCGGGTGGCTGTTTTGCCAGTTTCGGTCCTCAATTGTCCTTCGATTGTAATCGTCTTCATTGTATTGTGTTTAAAAAA
>CAILKQ010000185.1 GCA_903834825.1 uncultured bacterium
CACCAAGAGCAGCCTGGGAATCATTCCCACAGGTTCGGGAAATGGGTTGGCACGCCATCTGGGAATCCCCATCAATGCAAAAAAAGCCATCGAGCAGCTCAATCACTCGGAGAGCATTTTGATGGATTATGGGTTGGTAAACGATCATCCTTTCTTTTGTACTTGCGGTACGGGCTTTGACGCTTATGTGAGTACCGAATTTGCCAAAGGACGGAAACGGGGGGTGATGAGTTATATCGAGAAAATTATTACCGGTTATTTTAATTACAAGTCTCAACATTGTCATTTGCGAGGGGATGATATTGATTTGAATGTCAAGGCTTTTGTGATGACTTTTGCCAATGCCGCCCAGTGGGGAAACAATGCCTATATCGCTCCCCTGGCCAGTGTGCAGGACGGGAAAATGGACATCTCCATCATGAGTAGTTTTCCCATTATTGCTATTCCGACCCTGGCTTTGCAATTGTTTACCAAGACAATAGACAAGGACTTGTTTATGACTACCTTACGCACCAGAGAGGTTTTTCTCACCCGGGATGAACCGGGTCCCTTTCATTATGACGGGGAGCCTTACGAGGAGGGGAAAAAGATTCATGTTAAAATTGTGGCGGACGGATTGCGGGTGATGGTGAAGAAAAGGTTTTGACAGTTAACAGTTAACAGTTAGCAGTTAACAGTTCACATCGCCGATCAATAATCAAACCGCTTTTGATTTTAGTAGATACACCAACCTGTTGCAGTCCAGTCATTGGCACATTGGCACATTGTCACATTGTCACATTTTTTATTTAGCACATTATTTCCGTATGAAAAGATTTTTCAATACTACTGGTCTGTGTAAACCTGAAAATCACTTCATGGTTGATCCTCTGCGCGGGCTGAAGGAGACCATTGCCGGGTTGATTCAGGAAGAATCCTATTTTGCAATTCATTCGCCCCGCCAATCAGGAAAAACTACCTTGTTGCATAGCTTAATGCACACTATCAACGCTGAAGATGAGCGGATTTGCCTCGTATTTTCTGTTGAAACTGCAGCGTACCGAAGTATCACCGTAGAAGAAGCCAATCGAAAAATCATTTCGGCAATTATTTTGTCTGCCCAATCCTTTTTGCCTTCATCCTATCATCCTCAGATTGAGCGGGAGTCATTGATGGAGATGAAGGACTTTCTTTCTGCATGGGCGCGGCAGCTTCCCAGACCGTTAGTACTGCTTATAGATGAGATAGATGCGCTTTATGATGATGTTCTTATTTCGGTGCTGCGACAACTAAGGGATGGTTTTCAACTTCGCCCCAACAGTTTTCCCTCTTCTGTAGCCCTGGTTGGATTGCGAGACATAAGGGAATATAGGCAAGAAGTCAGAAACAACGAAGATTCTATTGGTAGCGGCTCTCCTTTCAATATCATAGCGGAGTCAATCGTCCTAAAGAATTTTACGGATGACCAAATTGTCGAATTATACCAACAGTACACCGACGATGGGGGGCAGGTTTTTTCGGATGAAGTGGTCCATGCCATCGGACTGTATTCAGGAGGACAGCCTTGGTTGGTAAATGCTTTGGCTAGGGAAATTACGGAAAAGATACTGAAAAAGGATGGCCATAGGGTCATCACACTAGATATTGTTGCCCAGGCCAAAGAAAACTTAATACTTAGAAGGGATACTCATTTGGATAGCTTGATAGATAAACTGAATGAGCAGCGGGTACGTCCAATTATTGACGCATTGATTTCCGGAGTTGATGTTCAGTACGATGGATTCAATGACGATTTACGTTATTGCATAGATCTAGGTATCATTACCAGAAATTATAAAACCGAAGGGGTTAAAATATCCAATATCATTTACAACGA
>CAILKQ010000186.1 GCA_903834825.1 uncultured bacterium
ATGCTGGCTTCCCATTACCAGAACAAAAAAGTATATGCTGCTGAAGTTGCCCAGGCCACTGCTTTGGGCGCAGCCTTGGCGATACATGATGCCTGGAATCCAAACCCCGTTGGGAAAGACCTCATCAACCTTAAGCGCTACAGTTAAATCATTCACGATCATATATTCCAGGAAAATGAAAAATTGCTTAAGCCTATTATTCTTGCTTGCATCATTTCCTGTTTTATCCCAGACTGTTTCCCCAGAGAAAATGCAAGCAATCTACGACGAGGTCAAGACTCCTTATAAATACGGAATGGTGCTCACACCCAGGAATGATTCTTTTAAAGTGGATTGCCCTACCATTTTCAAAAAAAAATCCACTTGGTACATGTCTTATATTGTGTTTGATGGAAAGGGTTATGAGACATGGTTGGCCAAAAGCAAAAATCTCCTAGAATGGGAAACCATGGGCAGGTTGCTGTCTTTCCCAAAGGATAGTGCTGCATGGAATGCTAGCCAACTGGCAGGATATTTTTCACTGTATGATACCCATTGGGGTGGGCACTACCGTTTGGGCAAACACAAGGGACGCAGTTGGATGAGCTATATCGGTGGAAAGAGTTCCGGTTATGAAGCAGGTGAGTTGTCTATTGGTATGGCTAGTACAAAAAAAGATCCACGCAAAGCACATGAGTGGGTCACGTATCCAGGTCCTGTCCTTACTTCAAAAGATGCCGATGTGCGGTGGTGGGAAAACAGAAAGGAATTCAAGAGCACTGTGATTGTTGACAAACAAAAGCGTTTGGATGCAAAATATATCATGTATTACAATGCCAATGGAGATACTGCCAAAAAAAACAAAACAACGCAGGGGTATGAAAGAATCGGCATGGCGCTTTCTGATGACATGCTGCACTGGCGTCGCTTCAATACAGAACCAGTGGTCCATCACGAAGCGGGCATTACTGGAGATCCTTATCTGCAGAAGATTGGTGATGTATGGGTGATGTTTTATTTTGGTGCATTCTGGAAAGATCGTCCAAAGGCCTTTGATCGTTTTGCCTGTTCATATGATTTGGTGCATTGGACAGATTGGGAAGGTGAAAGCCTGATCGAACCTACTGAGATATTTGATGCAAAGTATGCACATAAACCCTGCGTGATCAAGTACAAGGGTGTAGTTTATCATTTTTACAATGCAGTCAACGAGAAAGATCAGCGTGGCATTGCTGTAGCAACTTCAAGGGATTTGGGCAAAAGTTCATTGAATTTTGTTGTCACGAAGAAGTGATAAAATATGCCTAATTTGAATCAGATGAAAATCTCCCTTTTTTTAAATTGATTTACTTTGATGAGTTATCTGTTACACCAAAATACCAGCAACTCGCCAACTGCATCACCAAAGCCATTGAGGATGGTAAGTTGAGCGTTGCAGATGTACTTCCTTCCATCAATGAGATGAGTTTTGATTTTGAAATTTGCAGGGATACCGCAGAGAAGGGGTACAAGCACCTGAAGAACTCCTGAAGAAATTTTCAAGAAAGGCATAAAAACAAAAACCGAAGTTCCTTTTCGTTTAACAACAAGGGCCTCACTTTGATCAGGTTGATTTTTATTATGCAGGTAAGTTCTTTCTTCAGACTACGTTTCTCGGCGATTATCTGCAGCTATTCGTTTCTTGCCTGATTCCATTTCCTCAATTTTTCTAACTTAGTGATAAATAATGGGAACACACGCTTAAATTTAGCTAACTTTTGCCCACTTTAAACTGACGATTTACAATTTTGAATCGAAAATATCTTAGACCCCTGTGTGCCTGAACTAACGAAAAAATAACTGATAATGAATAGTATTTTATCCAAGTATTTTTTGCTGATATGCGTTGCAACGGCAGCAAGCATATGTGTTTCAGCACAATATAATACTGCAGAGAAGTCCATCTTCATCCGAGGGTTACCAGAAACCATTCGCATCTGGCATGATTCATTCATGATTGCTGGAGACAAACAACCCAAGTGGCGCTATGATCAAGGGGTAATCCTGAAGGGCATAGATGAGGTCTGGAATGCCACAGGAGACAGGACCTGGTTCAATTATA
>CAILKQ010000187.1 GCA_903834825.1 uncultured bacterium
CAGGGAAACAACACCCTCTTTTTGAAGGATCAGGAAGCCCATCCTGTCTTGGCTGATGCCTTCTTTGAGTTGATAGCTGAAGTGGAGTTCATTCTCGGTGAGATGGGTTTCAAAGTATTTGAAACTGATGGAAGACAGGTCCTTTAGCTCCTCCCCAATTTCATATAAATGTGTAGAGAGAATAAACAGCCCGTTCTGCATCCTGACCAATCCCCGGATCACAGCAAGGGAGCATTTCATGGCATCCTGAATATTGGTGCCCTTGAAAAGTTCATCGATCAACACAAGCCACCGTTTTCCATTGCTGATCCTGGTGATGGTTTCCCGAATGCGTTTCACTTCATTGAAGAAATAACTTTCCCCATTCAGGAGGTTGTCTTCCACATTGATATTGCTCAGTATCCCCTCAAAAAGGCAAAGCCTCATCGCTTGGGCAGGAACGCCCATGCCAATATGGGCAAGGTATACAGATAAACCTACTGCTTTGATCAAGGTACTCTTTCCAGCCATGTTGGCCCCGGTAAGGAAAATGAAATTGCTGTGCATGTTCATTTCCAGGTCGTAGCTAACCGGATCCCTGAGCATCAAATGCCTCAGGCCCTTTGCACTGATCATTGGTTCAGGGCTGTCAATAAAAATGGGGTTGCGCAGTTCAAGTTCAATGTTCGCTTTGGCCATTGCAAACCATGCATCCAGTTTGGCATATACTGAAATCAGTTGTTGTACCTGGGTTGACATTTCCTGGTGAAATAGCCTGCCATACTGCAATACGACACTGTTGCTGAGTGCAGCAAAGGCCTGGTTGGATCTCAGGTTGGTCAACCTATGGTCGGCCAGGATTCGCTCACTTTGCTGCATCACCTCTTCCAACATGGGCGGACGTTGCATCCCACTGAACAATCGATGGAGCTCCTCAAATCCCTTGATGAATTCAAACAGCTGTTGCATGGAAAAACGCACCATGGAATGGTCTGCCGGATGAAGCAACTTGTACAGGAATGTGTTGAAGGGATTTGGATGTTCCGGCAATTCAGCAGGGTTATCATCCAGGAATTTTTCAATGACGAGCAGGGTGCCATTGGTAATCCTTTTGGGCCAGTTGTCCAGCTTGGAACCGATTATGTCCAATACCTGTTGGACCTGCAGAATATGCTGTTGTTCACTGAAAGGCTTGGAAAAAAGTTTTTTCAATTCCGCTTTGCCCTCATTTGTTCTGGTATAATCAATCTTGTAGAACAACGATTGCTCATCTTCCCTGTGAAAGATGGAAAGGTCGTACAGTGTGATGTTGTCTACCAGCATGGCGTTTAGTTCCTGTTGAATTGGAGGCGCATTCCAGTATAGGATGCATCAACCCTTCCATTTTCATAAACCGGATAGCCGTTGACAAAAGTCATGGCAATCGTTGCAGGTGAGGTAAATCCTTCCAGTGGGCTCCATCCACATTTGTAAAGGATATTCTCCTTGCTGACGGTATAGGGTTGGTTCATGTCAACCAAGACCAGGTCAGCAAAATAGCCCTCACGGATGAATCCGCGGTCCCTGATCTGAAAACATTTTGCCGGTGCATGCGCCATTTTCTCAACCAATTTTTCAAGGCTGATCCTGCCCTGTTGGTGCTGGTGCAACATCAATTGAAGGCTATGCTGTACCAGCGGTAAGCCAGCATGTGCATGGGCATAGTCGCCTGATTTTTCATCGATGGCATGTGGAGCATGGTCTGTTGCAATGATGTCGAGGCGGTCATCCAACAATGCCTCCCAAAGGGCGGCCTTGTTTTCTTTTGATTTGATCGCAGGGTTGCATTTTATTTTGTTGCCAAGGGTAGCATAATCATCTGCTGTGAAATGCAGATGATGCACGCATACTTCAGATGTGATTCGTTTTTCTTCCAGCGGTATCAGGTTGGTGAAGAGTTGCAATTCTTTTGCTGTAGAGATATGCAAAATGTGCAATCGTGTATTGTTTCTTTTGGCCAGTTGAACAGCTATCAGGGATGATTCAAAGCAGGCTTCTGCATCACGGATGATGGGATGATCAGCAGCTTCTAGCACTGCCTTGGTGCTGCGCAGTTTTTCAAGATTGGATTTGATGATGCGCTCATCCTCGCAATGTGTAGCAATCAGCAGTTCAGATTCCCTGAAAATCCTGTCCAGGGAAAGATGATTGTCTACCAGCATGTTGCCTGTGGAAGAACCCATGAAGATCTTCACCCCACATACATTTTCTTTTTTCTCATTTGTTTTCAACACCTCATCGGCATTGTCATTGGAGGTGCCCATGAAAAAGGAATAGTTCGCAACAGCACTGTTGGCTGCGATGGCATATTTTTCCTCCAGCAACTCCTGTGTGAGTGCAGGAGGTTTGGTATTGGGCATTTCCATGAAACTGGTAGTACCTCCGGCAACGGCTGCCATGGATTCAGAATGGATGTTGGCCTTGTGGGTAAGTCCGGGCTCCCTGAAATGCACCTGGTCGTCGATTACGCCGGGCAACAAGTATTTGTTTTCACCGTTAATTTCCCTTGCGTTATATTTATTGTCAATTCCCTGCTCAATTTTCAATATCCTTTTGTTGCCAATCAAGATATCTGACACGGTTATCTTGCCCTCGTTTACAATCTGAACGTTTTTAATTAGAACATTTGACATGAGCTATTGTATTGGTAAATCTATGCTGCAAATTATCAAAACCTTTTTAGTCGGACTGATATTTATTGCGCCTTTCTGCGTGAATGCACAGTCTGCCCTTTTTCAACAAGGGTCCAAGGAGTATATTTTACTCGATCGTCTAGAGATAAAATTGCAAGGCGACAGCCTCTTGAATTTTTCATTCATCAAACCCTTCAACAGGAAATGGTGGGCAAGCGCCCTAGACCGTGCAGGCTCTGCCAAAATTTCACTCTCAAGGGTAGACCGCTACAACATCAACAGGTCAAGGTTGAACAACCTGGAATGGACCAGCAATGGGGTTTCTAGCATAAAAAGCAAGAAGCCGGTCTTCAACAGTTTTTTCAAGGATCCCGCCAACATGATCGGGGTGAACCAGAAGGATTTTTTCCTTTCTGTCAATCCGGTTCTTCAGCTGCAAGCCATGAAAGATGATGCAACCGATGAACTGCTTTACCTCAACACCCGGGGAGCCGTGGTGCGTTCTTTGATTGGAGGAAAGGTTGGATTTCATGCCTACCTTACCGAAAACCAGGAAAAACCTCCCGTTTTTGTGAGGAATGATGTCAACAGGTTCAGGGCCGTTCCTGGTGCAGGACGCTACAGGATCTTCAAGGGGACAGGCTTTGATTATTTTGATGCCCGGGGAACGGTGTTTTTCAATGCAGCAAAATTCATCAATGTTCAATTTGGATTTGACAAGATGTTCCTTGGAAATGGGTACAGAAGTTTATTCATCAGCGACCATTCCAATAGCCATCTCTTTCTGAACATGAACCTGCGGGTATGGAAGCTAAACTACATGAGCCGGATCATGGAACTTACGCCACAATATACCAGGGATGGTTTGGGTGGAGATTCGCTCTATCCCAAAAAATATGCCTCCATTCACCATATCAGTTTCAATGCCCCCAAATGGCTGACACTGGGCTTGTTTGAAGGGGTGGTATTTGGACGAAAGGATCATTTTGAGTTCAGCTACCTGAACCCTGTGATGTTCATCCGTGCAGCAGAGTTGAACATTGGAAGTCCTGACAATTCATTTATCGGGATAGATGCAAAGGCCAATCTGGCAAAGCATGTACAACTCTACGGACAGGTCATGTTGGATGAATTCTATACCAAGTACATCCGGGAGAAAAAAGGATGGTGGGGAAACAAATGGGCTTTCCAGGCAGGGATGAAATACATTGATCTTCTTGGGATTAAAAACCTGGACCTGCAACTGGAAACCAATTGGATAAGGCCATTTACGTATTCTCATTTTGATACGGTGGCCAATTATACCCATTATAACCAGGCCCTTGCCCATCCATTGATGTCCAACATCAAGGAATACATTGGCATCCTCAAGTTTCAGCCAGCACCCAAGTGGTACATGCAGGCCAAGGCCATTTACTGGCAATCTGGGGCAGATACAGCAAAGAAAAATTTCGGAAACAATATTTTTCTCGACAATGATACACGCGCCCTTCCGCAGAATGGATATTTTTTCGGAACACCCGTACCGAGGAAAAACCTGAATGCCAGTTTCTGGCTTGCGTATGAAATAAAAGAAAACCTATTCCTTGAAACCAACCTGGTGTACCGAAAGATCGAAGGCCGTCCCAACAACATGATGACATCAGTTGGGATGCGTTGGAACATGCACAGAAGGGAATACGATTATTGATGGGTTATTTGGTGCCGCCACCTTCGAAATGAAGCGAGAACAGGATCATCCTGCTGTTCATCTTGTCAATCACATTGGAATACCGAAGGCTTTCATCGCGGCTGTGCACATTGGAGAGCCCGTAACTGAATTTTATTTCAGGCGATAGGATAAAATAAGGGAAGAAGAACTGGAATCCAATTCCACCCTCCAATCCATAGTCTGATTTGTTGACCTTTACAATATTGTCTGAATTCCTTGCACCTGAATTGCTGGCCAAATCAAAATCATATTTCATCCCTGCAAGGGTATAGACCCGAAAATTATTGATCCGATCGCTTTTTAACCTTACTTGAAAAGGGAAGCTCATGACGATGGATTCTATACTCTGCTTTTCAACGGTGCTCGTGGTTTCACTGGGCAGCTTTTGGGTATAGCCAAATACTTTTTCACTGAAGATCAGGTTGAGTGGATAAGCCCTGAGATCAAGGTGTTTCGTGAGTTGCAGATTGGCCATGATGCCCAGGTGAATCCTGTTGCTGTTTTTTGATTCTACCACACTGATGGTGTCGCGCTGCAGGAAATAAGGGTGATGGGTGATGTTGTAATGAGAAGAATTGAAGCCCAGCACAATGCCAAAATAGTAGGGTTTGTTATCATGATCGGGCAAGTTCAATTCTACCGCCCGCTGTGCATTGGATGAATACACAGTTGTCAGCAGGATGGCTGCAACGGCTATTTTTCTCCAATGTAGATGGTACATATTCCCAGGCTTAATCTTTTGTATGATGTATGCTTGAATCCAGCGGCTTCCAAAATCCTGATGAAGTTTTTTCCTTCAGGAAATTGTTGCACCGAATCATTGAGGTACTGGTAAGCATTTTTGCTTTTTGAGAACAGCTTGCCCATGTTGGGTGTAACAAAATTCATGTAGATATTGTACACTTGTTGAATCCCCGGTAAAGAAGGTTTTGAAAACTCCAGCACAACCAGCTTTCCTCCTTTTTTCAATACACGGTTGATTTCGGACAAACCTTTTTCAAGGTTTTGGAAATTCCTGACACCAAATGAAACGGTGGCGGCATCAAAACTTTCATCAGGAAAACCAATGGCCTCACTATCCCCAGTATGCAGTTCGATGATTTCCTGAAGGTGGGCTTCTTTTATTTTTTTTCTGCCAAAATCAAGCATTCCTGTTGAAATATCAATACCGATGATCTTTTCAGGAGCGAGTATTTTTGTTGCCAAGATGGCTACATCTGCTGTGCCTGTGGCCACATCAAGTATCCTTTTGGGATTGTCTTTTTTTAAGATTGAAAGCGCTTTTTTCCTCCAACTGATGTCAATTCCTGCAGATAAAAAACGGTTGAGGAAATCGTACTTTGGGGCTATCTCATCAAACATGAGGGCCACCTGTTCTTTTTTCGGTAAATTTGAGGCCTGATCCGGAACGACTGTATCGTGAGCAAATTTTCCCATCATTACAAAAGTAATCAAAAACGGTGCAAGGGGTCTTAAAGGAATTGTAAATCTGAACCAATGAACATCCACAAAGCAACATATGTCATCAGCAGTCCGGATACTGCATCTTGCCCGAAAGCCGACAGGCCCGAGTATGCTTTTATTGGCAGAAGCAATGTTGGTAAATCATCATTGATCAACATGATTACCGGCACAAAAAACCTGGCCAAAACATCCTCCACCCCCGGTAAAACCCAACTGATCAATCATTTTGCCATCGACAGCAAGGCCAAAGTCAATGCCCCCATGTTTCACTGGTACCTGGTGGATTTGCCGGGCTATGGATTTGCCAAGGCATCTGCATCGCAACGCAAAAAATGGGAGAAGATGATTGAAGGATTTCTGAGAACGCGGGAAACCCTTGTCAATGTTTTTGCTTTGATTGATGCGCGGCATTCACCCCAGCAGATTGATCTCGATTTTATCAACAAGCTGGGAGAGTGGCAGGTCCCCTTTTCAATCGTATTCACCAAGTCAGACAAGGAAACCCAAAAAGTGGTGAGCGCCAATGTAAAGGCATTTACCGGTGCGATGCGTGCCCGTTGGACAACACTGCCTTCAATTTTTGTGACCAGTGCCGAGAAAAGAACAGGAAGGACACCCTTGTTGTCATTGATCAATACCTTGAACGATACGGCCAAAGAAGAATCTAAACAGCCTAAGGCATGATCATTCCTGCGCTTATTCCCAGGATGGTCACCTGGCTTTTCCCAAACAGGGTTTGGCAAATGCCAACCGCCCAAAAGGAAATATTCCTCAGCTTTGATGACGGGCCGCATCCCAGGATTACTCCCTTGGTATTAGACATGCTTGCATCTCATGGCGCCAAAGCAAGCTTTTTTTGCATCGGCGATCGGGTAAAACGGTTTCCTGGCATCTACCAACGCATTTTGGATGAAGGCCACGCAATTGGCAACCATACCTTCCATCACCTCAATGGGTGGAAAACAAATGATGCCGATTATTTGACCAATATCACTGCAGCTGCTCTCTGCATAGATTCAAGGCTTTTCAGGCCACCTTATGGCCGCATCAAAGGCAGCCAGGCCCGCGCAATTGTAGCAAAGGGATTCAAGACCATCATGTGGACAGTGTTGAGCGGAGATTATGATGCGAAACTAAATCCAGCGCAATGTGCCAATCGGGTCTTGGAAAATATTGAGCCGGGGTTTATTTTTCTTTTTCATGATGCTGAAAAAGCAGAAAAAAATATGTTATTTGCTTTGGAGAAACTGCTGGAAGCATGCAAAATACAGGGATTTCGGTGTGAAAAAATTAACGATAAATTGTTATAGAACCCTGTAAATAAGGAGGGCCTGGGTAGAAACCCTGGCCCGTTTTTAATCCGTACCCTATGAAAACTGGGAGAAAGATACTAAGTATTTGAGTGAAATTTGCAAATTTTGAACCCCGATTGACATGATAGATACCCATAGCCATCTCTATTCTCCTGATTTTGAAGAGGATTTACAAGCCGTTATCGACAGGTGCAAGGCCATAAGCATTGAAAAACTGTATTTGCCTGCCATCGATTCTTCCACCCATGATGCCATGATGGCACTGGCGGCAGCACAGCCCGGATGGTGCATTCCCATGATGGGGTTGCATCCATGTTACGTGACTGCCAATTATCAGCAAGAGATGAACTTGGTGGAGTCTTGGCTGGCAAAACAACCTTTTGCTGCCATCGGTGAAATAGGGTTGGATTTTTACCATTCAACCGAATTCAAACAGGAGCAGGTGGATGTTTTTGTCTGGCAAATGAATTTGGCGATGCAATATGACCTTCCGATAGTTATTCATACCAGGAATTCAATGGACGAATGCATCAAGCTGATTGCTGAGCATGGCAAAGGAAAGATCAAGGGTATTTTTCATTGCTTTGGTGGCGATGAAAGGCAGGCCAGGAAAATCATTGATCTTGGCTTCATGCTGGGCATTGGGGGAGTGGTTACCTACAAAAATTCAGGCCTGGCAAAAATCTTGGAAGAACTTCCTTTGGATGCACTTGTGCTTGAAACCGATTCTCCTTATTTAACACCTGCACCCTTCAGGGGCAAAAGGAATGAAAGCAGCTACCTGATCTATGTTGCGGAAAAGATTGCCGAGATAAAAGGGCTGTCTCTTGAAGAAGTGGTGGATGCAACCACCAATAATTCGAAAAAAATCTTCCGACTCTGAGCGAATACTTTTATTTTTGCAGTCCACCGAAGGAGATTTGTCCGAGTGGTTGAAGGAGCACGCTTGGAAAGCGTGTAAACGGGAAACTGTTTCGAGGGTTC
>CAILKQ010000188.1 GCA_903834825.1 uncultured bacterium
ATCACTGAAAGTATAGGCCAATGCGCCAACGGTACCTGCAGCCATGATAGAGAAAATCTGGTTTCCATTGAGTACATCAGATCCCTTTTGTACGATTTTGCGGGCAAAATGGGTGATGGTCCAAAACAGGAACATGATGGTGAAGCCACTTGCCAGGGCACTCATCACGTTTACAGCTTTTGCAGCCGTAAGAGGATTGTCTCCAAAGAAAATGATGAAAACCCTACCAATGATCACAAAAAGTGGCGCTCCCGGAGGATGGGGAATCTGCAGTTTTAAGCAAGAGCTGATAAATTCTCCGCAATCCCACAAGCTTCCACCTGCCTCGGCTGTCATGATGTAGACAGAACAAGCGATTGCAGTGACGATCCATCCAACGATGTTATTGATCCTGTTGAAAGACATAGTTAATGTATTTAGTGAGCAAATATAACGAAATGCGATATGAGTTGAGGGATTTGGATCTTGTCTTCCTATTGTTCATTTTTATTTTAATTTGAACGCTGTGATTTTACGTTAGACATTATTTTAAGCACCGCAGAAGGCCTGTAATCATGTTTAGTGGTTCATTAAATGAGTTTTGGTGCAAAACTTATGACACCCTTTTCTGATATTTTTCAAATTTCATTTTGCTCTAATAGAAAAACCCGTTATTTTTGCACTCCCGTTTACGGAGTGGAATGAACTTGTAGCTCAGTTGGTAGAGCAATACACTTTTAATGTATGGGTCCTGGGTTCGAGTCCCAGCGGGTTCACAGACAAAAGCCACCTTTTTTAGGTGGCTTTTTCCATTTATACGGTCAAAGTTTATTCCCAATTCTTTCGAATACAATGCTTATTTGAATTTATGAGTAGATTTGTAGCATGACCCAATTCACAAACAAGACAGTTATTGTTACTGGTGGAACGGATGGCATTGGAAGGGCCCTGGTCTTGAATTTATTAGAGCTAGGGGCAAACGTGGTTACTTGTGGGCGAAGCCAGCATAAAATTCTTGCTTTAGAGGCTGAGGCTCCAATGGGGAAGATTTGTGTAATCAATGCAGATGTTTCCGTTGAAAAGGACTGTGAACGTTTGGTTGATCATGCGGTGAAGATGTTTGGGGGGATTGATGTACTGATCAACAATGCAGGAATTTCGATGCGGGGATTGATGGAAGATGGAGGGAAGGGCATCATTCCGGTGATAAAAAAGGTTATGGACATTAATTTTTATGGCGCCATGTACTGCACCACTTTTGCGCTGCCTCACTTGATAAAATCCAAAGGAGTAGTGGTAGGGGTTTCTTCCATTGCAGGATACAGGGGCTTGCCCGGGCGAAGTGGATACTCTGCTTCTAAATTTGCCTTGCAGGGCTGGCTCGAATCCCTCAAAACAGAAGTGGTTGAAAAAGGTGTTCACGTCATGTGGGTCAGCCCGGGGTTCACTGCCTCCAATATCAGAAATGTTGCCTTGAACAAGCAGGGAGAAGCCCAGGGAGAGTCGCCCTTGAATGAAAATGATCTGATGGACGCCTCAACCTGCGCCAACATCATTATTGATGCCATCGCCAAACGAAAACGAACTGTTGTGATGACTTTTCAGGGTAAACAAACCGTTTTTCTCAATAAATTCTTCCCATCCCTGGCCGACAAATTGGTCAGGAAGTTTTTCTTTAAACATGGGGAGTTGGTGAAATAGTATCCTTCAACCCCTTCAACCTTTTCCTCCAAGATATGCCCATCCTCACATTCACCAGCGATTTCGGATCATCTGACCATTTGGTCGGAGGGGTGAAGGGTGAAATATTGAAGTTGAACGAGGGTTTTCAGATCATTGATATCACGCATGATATCATCCCGTATAATTTCATGCAGGCAGCCTATGTTTGCCGAAATATTTTTTCTGCCTTTCCACCAGAATCTTTTCACCTGATTTTGGTGAATGCTTTCGATAACAATCATGATCATTTACTCCTCATCCGGCACCAGGGACAAATCCTGGGGATGCCTGACAATGGATTGATAACCATGATCTTGGGTAAATTTCCTGATGAGGTTGTTGCCATTCCGTTTCCCCCTGGCTTCAAGAAAAGCATCAAGTCTTTCACAACTTTGCTGGTAGAGGCCTTTTCTTCATTGCTGAGCGGAGTAAAGTTCGAAAAACTGGGTAGCTCACAGGTGAAAATCCAGGAAAAACACCTCATGAAGCCCTTTGCTTCTGATCAATACATTGAAGGTCAGATCCTTATGATTGACAGGTTCCTGAATGTAATCGTAAACATCACACAAGAGGAGTTTGATGCCAGCCGGCGGGGCAGGCCTTTCAAAATTGTGCTCCTGAGAGATGCCTTCATTGAGAAAATCAGCAATCATTATGCGGATGTGCCTGAAGGAGAGAAACTTGCTTTTTTCAATGAGGCGGGATACCTAGAGATAGCAGTCAACAAGGGATATGCAGCTCCGTTGTTTGGATTGGGTGAGTTTTCGGGTTCAGGGCAGCACCATCATGAGAAAAGGCAGTATTATCAAACGGTTAAGGTATTTTTTGAGTGAAAATGATTCTACTGCGCAATCTCCTGTTTTTTTAGCAATAATTAATGTCCGTAAGCGTTTGTTGTTAATACCGGTCAACGAGGTTCAAGTCACTCAAGTTTGATTTTTTCCTTAAATTGTCCCCTTAAAGCAACTTCCAATCTTATGTTTATGCCTCAAAAATTAAAACACCAAGTCCTTCCGGTAATTTATATATTATTGCTTGCCTCCATTTTTCACGTTAATCAAGTAAGGGGGCAATTGCCAATTTTTACACAATTCTCTCAAAATCAGCTGAATATCAATCCCTCTTTTGCTGGCTATTTTGATGAAGACATCAAGGTGAATGCACTTTATAGGACTCAATCATACTCCAAACTGGTGACTTCCACTTTCACCAATGCATCCTTTCAGATGAGGCCTTACGTGGATTTCATACCTGAAAATGATATCCTTGGCTTTGGTATCAATGCATATACCCATAAAACCCTCAGTGCCTATTCTCATAATGCCTTATCTGCTACCATGTCTTATTCCAAGGGTTTAGATTATGCTGGTACACAAACCCTTTCCATAGGATTTCAGGGCAGGTACAACTCTAAAAGGGTTGATTACACACAATTGCTTTTCCCCAATCAATTTGACATCATCGGGTATACGCCTAATTTACCCAATAATGAGCCCATTCAAGTGATCAATACCAATTTTTTTGATCTGAATGCTGGCATGTTATACAGTGCCATCGGCGAGAACGAGGCGTTTACTGCCGGCTTTTCTATGTATAATGTCAACCAAATCAGCAGCGATAAGGCAAAATTGGCCAGCAGAGATGGTTTGACCTATAATTACCATCTTGGTTATTCCCGTTACCTCTCTGAATACAGTCAGGTTTTCTTGGGCGGACTTCATTCATCTTCTTTGAAGCAAGGTGCAACCTCTATCGTTGGAGCCGTTCAGTTCATGCCAGATTATGCAAGATTTATTGGTTTTGATATTGGTGGCATTTATGTACTCAACAACAGTTTTTCGCCATTTGTGAATCTCAATATGGGCCTTGTGAGGGCGTCATTTACCTACAATGTTCCGATTGCACCAAACATTTCATACGTGCAACAGTCCAATGCGTTTGAAATAGGCATTCAATTGCTCTTCTCAAGACCAACAGAGAACAATACCATCGCCAAAAGACATATGAGTTGTTTTAAATAAACAATGATCAGTAGAAATTATAATTGACCATCCATGAAGTTTTTAAAAAAGATTCGATTTGCTTTTTCCATAGTGCTGCTTTTGCTGTCCAATCTATTGATTGCACAGACTTGTCCAGTCATCAATTCAGTTACCAGTAGCAGTGCGGTTTGTATTGGTACAAGCTTTGTAATGCAGGTCAGTGCCAGTTCTCCAGACCTGTCAACGCTTACCTATGCTTGGTTTAAAAATGGCGTCGCGATCACTGGTGCATCTACCAATCAGTATACAATTAGTAGTTTTTCTACCGGGGATGCTGCTTCTTATACAGTAAAGGTTGGCAATGCGTGTGGGACCCTTACAACTTCCAATGCAATTCAATTAACCCTCTCAGGAGTGCCAGTCATTACAAGTAGTTTCAACAGCCCAACAACCATTTGTACGGGAGCTGATTTTTCTACTTCTGTAACCGCTACAACAAATGTAGGTGATGCATTATCCTATCAATGGTCAAAGGGGGGAGTGAATATTACTGGTGCATCAGCATCATCATATTTAATCAGTCGTGCTATCGAAGGTGATGCTGGATTATTCAAGGTTGCTGTG
>CAILKQ010000189.1 GCA_903834825.1 uncultured bacterium
TCCCCGCAGTTCCAGAACAGATGTCGTGAATTTCATCCTGAGTGACCTTGACCTTGCAGCGACAAAACTGAAGAAAAAGTCTGAAGTACCGGCACAACGGATAAGCCGCGATGTGGCTTTGTTGTTAAAATCAAGGGTAGCACTTTACGAAGGCACCTGGGAAAAGTACCATCAAAATGATGCATTCAAAGGAACGACGGATGGTAAGGCATTTCTTACCGCAGCTGCCAATGCTGCAAAAGCAGTAATGGATGGGGCAATCTACAGGCTGACCACGGGCAATCCCAATCAAGTGTATTATGAGCTTTTTAACCAAGTGAACCTGCTTTCAGATCCTGAAGTCATGCTTTGGAAGGGTTACACTTTTGCATTCGGTAGCAATGCCCTTCAGACCTGGCCCAATGGATCTGGTTA
The DNA here is from genome assembly GCA_903834825.1 of uncultured bacterium. Taxonomy (GTDB): domain Bacteria; phylum Bacteroidota; class Bacteroidia; order Chitinophagales; family Chitinophagaceae; genus Pollutibacter. The sequence goes on from CAILKQ010000189.1 coordinate 415, forward strand.
TACCCAGGATATGGCCAACCTGTACCTGTGCACTGATGGATTGCCCATAGGTGTAAGTCCGCTGTATCGTGGTGATAAGGATATAAGAAATGTAGTCATGAACCGTGATCCAAGGTTTGTCCAAACGGTCATGAACCCAGGGGACCCTATTACGATCAATTTAAAAAATGACACTACCAAGTATCTGCTCCCTTTGTTGGGAGGTGCACAGACGGGTCCCACTGGATACGAATCACAGAAATGGCGCCGTCCACAGCTTGACCCTACAACAGGCGGATTTAGTGGAGATGTGCCGTACATTATTTTTCGATATGCGGAAGCCTTGCTCAATTATGCTGAAGCAAAAGCTGAATTGGGAGAATTGACCCAGGCTGATGTGGATTTGACGATCAATAAGCTGAGGGCGAGGGTTGGCATGCCCAATATGACCTTAGCCACTATTCGTACTGATCCTAACTGGCCAGATTATGGGTATACGCTGAGTAGTGCGCTGCGCGAGATCAGAAGAGAACGCACGGTTGAGTTGATGGCGGAAGGCTTTCGACGGGATGATATCATGCGTTGGGCTGCACATAAGTTGATTATCGGCAAAAGACCCAAGGGTGCTTTTTATTCAGATGAATTAAAAAAAGCGTTTGCAAATTTGGCGGTAGATGCAGGGAATTTTCTTGATCCATACAAGACTTCGCTTGTTGGAGCGGGAAGTACCTGGGGATTTGATCCTGCTAAGCATTATCTTTTGCCCATTCCGATCAACGAGATGACATTAAATCCAGCCATTAAACAAAATCCTGGCTATTAGTCGATACCCGTTAATCCATTATTATCTCCTTTTTCTATACATCACCGCCTGGTTCATTGAATCAGGCGGTTTGTTTTTTATCCGAACATCCATTGCAAAAAATACTACCTATCGTAGGCGTTAATCATTGAAGGATATTTTTTTGATTAATCAAAATTTCGTAAATTAATATGCGTAAACACCTATAAACAATGCTACCACTCGGTTATAACCCTAAAGGGCATGGAAAAATTTCCCCTTTAAGACCCAATAAAAAATTTACCCTCTTGTGAAAATTATTAATTTCACGATACCTGAAAAGATTGGAAAGTCAATACATATCAAGGAAGATAAGTTGCCCTTTTTTTATCCTCACCTGCATCGCCATGTTGAAATTCAAATCACCTGGGTGCTTAGTGGTGAGGGTACCATTGTAATCGGAAATAACATGAAACCCTTTCAACCGGGTGATCTGTTTGTCATTGGAGCCAACCAACCTCATTTGTTCAAAAGCAACCCTTGTTATTTTGAGCCCGATAGCCGAAAAAAAATTCATACCCTGAATATATTTTTCAATCCGGAAGGATTTATTTCACAACTGCTCAGGTTTCCTGAAATGTACAGTATTAAAAAGTTTATTAAATCGAGCAACTATGGTATACAGGCATCTGAGAAAGATGCGCCCAAATTGTTTGAACATTTTCTTAAAGTCATCAATAATGAGGAAGGGTTCATGATGGCCTATTTTATTGAGATGCTTCAGACAATGGCCAATTTAACCGAATGGAAATATTTTTCGACAGAATCGTTTGAATACCTTTTTACCGACATAGAGGGCTTGAAAATGAATGATATTTTACGGTATACCATGGATCATTATAAGGAAGAAATTTCTTTGGAACAGATTTCGGCTGTTGCACACCTGGCACCCCAGTCTTTTTGCAGGTATTTCAAAAAACACAGTGCTAAAACGTATACCAATTTTTTGAATGAACTGAGGATCAATGAGGCTTGCAAGCGGTTGATGGAAAAGAATTTTGTTTCCATTGGTGATATTGCCCATCAATGTGGGTTTAACAGTGTGGTTTCTTTTAATCGGGTATTTAAAAGCGTCGTCTCTAAAACACCCCGTGAGTATATGAAAACCTATGAAAAAAAGATTGATTTACTCATTTATCATTGACCCAATACACATACAGCGCTGAAATTGTGGCAATCCATATTTCATCACATTAAATACAAAATCATGGCATCTTACCCCAGCATTTTCAATGACGTTATTGGCCCTGTGATGAGGGGTCCTTCAAGTTCGCATTGCGCAGCTTCTTTGAGAATTGGAAGGCTATGCAGGGATTTGATGGGCGGCTCCATATCACATGTATTGATTGAATTTGACCCCAATGGTTCTCTTGCAACGACACACAAGAGCCAGGGTTCGGACATGGGTTTGTTTGGTGGATTTTTGGGATGGGAGGCCTATGACGAGCGGTTGCCCCAATCAGAGAAATACCTTGAAGTAGAAGGAATAAAAGTTGAAATTGAAATCCATGCTATCGGTGCTGATCATCCCAATACCTATAAGCTTACGGTGAGCAATAAAGAGGAGTGTCATCGCATGACTGCCATTTCAACCGGAGGTGGAATGATAGAGGTAATTGAAATTGACAACTGCAAAGTATCCCTTGCAGGAGATTTTTATGAAACACTTATCTATTGCGACTTTGCAGAAAACCTCATCCCGTATCTTAAAAATACAGTTGCTTATGATGAAATCATTTGGCATGAATCCAATGATGATGGGCTTTGCTTTCTTGAAATAAAGGCCCAGCAATTCCTGGATGAAAATATTTTGCAGGAAATACTCGACATGGGTGAAGTAAGGTATATCAAAAAACTATCACCTGTCCTACCGGTTTTATCCAGAAATAATTTGCAGGTGCCGTTTATTACAAGTGATGAAATGCTTGCCTATAATGAGGATAAAAACCTGTCCCTTTCGGAGTTGGCCATTGACTATGAGTGCAAGCGGGGAAATATTTCTGGGGAAGAAGTATTTGAGAAAATGCGGTCTATTGTACGCATCATGCGCAATGCTATTGACACAGGGTTGAAAGGAACCAATTATGATGATAGGATTTTAGGCAGCCAATCTGTTCAGTTAAAAGAACAACTGACAAACAAGCGGTTGATGGGCGGCGACGTGAACAACACCATCATCATGTATGTTTCAGCCATCATGGAGGTAAAAAGCTCCATGGGCGTTATTGTAGCCGCACCCACTGCTGGGTCTTGCGGTGCTTTGCCCGGCGCAATCATCGGAATGGCAACTTCATTGGATTTGTCTGAAGACGAAATTGTAAAGGCCATGCTTGCTGCTGGGCTGATCGGGGTTTTTGTTGCAGCGCATGCCACATTTGCTGCAGAAGTGGGGGGATGCATGGCTGAATGTGGTTCCGGTTCAGGAATGGCTGCTGCTGCATTGGTGGGCATGGCCAACGGAAGCTTGGCACAATCCCTGTCTGCTGCTTCATTGGCCTTGCAGAATGTACTCGGATTGATTTGCGACCCGATAGGAAACAGGGTAGAAGCCCCTTGCCTTGGAAGGAATGTAATGGCTGCAACAAATGCCGTCTCCTGTGCCAACATGGCCTTGTCTGATTACAATCACCTGGTTCCGCTGGATGAAGTCATTGAAACCATGCAAAAGGTTGGCAACGAAATTCACCATACCCTGCGTTGTACAAATCTCGGAGGCCTTTCCATTACCAAGGCTGCAAAAGCAATAGAGCAACAATTGGAAAATCAACCCCAATCATTTTTCAAAATTTGTTAAAGCAACATGTTCGATAAGAATATATATATTGAGAGAAGGAAACAATTGCAACATGCTGTTGGTAGTGGCCTGGTTGTATTGTTGGGCAACGAAGAGAGCAGCATGAATTACAAGGATAATCTTTATCCTTTCAGACAGGACAGCAGCTTCTTGTATTTTTTTGGAATTGACAGGCCAGCATTGATAGGGATCATTGATATCGACAACGACAGTGAAATTATTTTTGGTGATGATTTTACAACCGAAGAAATGATCTGGACCGGGTATCGCGAACCCTTGAACCTGCTTTCAGACAGCATTGGCGTTTCAATTGTCAAACCCAGAAAAGATCTCTGGTCTTTTGTTCGACTGGCAACAGAACACAAAAAGACGATACATTTTTTGCCACCCTACAGACCCGAACACCATGATCTATTGGGTGACGTATTGGGCGTTTCACCCGGGTCATTGCATGGAATGCATTCAATCAGTTTGATCAAGGCAATTGTTGCACAGCGGTCCTATAAATCAGCTGTGGAAATTGAGGAAATCAACCGGGCGGTAAACACTACTGCTGCTATGCAACTTGCAGCGATTACCTTGGCAAAGGCAGGGATGACGGAAGCACACATTGCAGGAAAAATGCAGGAAATAGCCATTGGTGCAGGGGGCAATCTTTCTTTTCCTACCATACTTACGCAGCAGGGTCAAATTCTTCACAACGGGTATAGCCATTCCCTGTTGACAGCGGGAAACCTCGTTCTGAGTGATTGTGGTGCTGAAACGGGAATGCACTATGCAGGGGACCTTACCAGAACTTTTCCGGTGAGTGCAACATTCACTGCTGCACAAAGGGATATTTATGATATTGTACTTCGTGCACATGGGTCTGCTGTTGCGTTGCTGCAACCAGGCAAACCATTCAGGGATATTCATTTGCATGCCTGTGAAAAACTAACAGAGGGATTGCAGCAGCTGGGGATAATGAAAGGCGATGTAAAAGAAGCCGTTGCCCTGGGCGCACATGCATTGTTTTTCCCCTGTGGTCTTGGCCATATGATGGGCCTGGATACGCATGATATGGAGAACTTGGGTGAACAGTATGTTGGGTACAATGAAGAAATAATAAAAAGCACAGAGTTTGGTTTAAAATCATTGCGCTTGGCCAAGCCGCTGGAAGAAGGATTTGTTGTTACGATTGAACCCGGCCTGTATTTTAATCCAGCCCTTATCGATGAGTGGGAAGCAAACAATCAGTTGGGGGCTTTTATCAATTATGACAAACTAAAAGCGTACAGGAACCTGACTGGAATCAGGGTTGAGGAAGATTTTGTCATCACGGGCAATGGCAGCAGATTGTTGGGAAATCCATTGGCGAAAACGGCCAATGAAATTGAAGTGCTTAGATTGGGTTGATTGTTCCTGGAAGTATTTATTCATGTTTGAATCGTGTCTGCTTTAATCACAAAAATATATTCCTCCAAGATAAATTAAGTCTCACCCGCTCATCCACCAATCATTATCGCCAATGAAATGTATTACTGTTTTTTTTGCTGTAGCAGCAAGCTTTATTTTGTTATCAGCATACAAGGAAAACAATGCAAATCGAAATCCTTCGCGACCAAACAGTAAGCCCAATATTATTTTTATCCTCACCGATGATCAACGGTGGGATGCTCTTGGATTTGCAGGCAATCCCATCATAAAAACACCCAATATTGACGGGCTTGCCCGTGCTGGAATTTATTTTAAAAATGCTTTTGCATCCACGCCCATTTGTGCGGCAAGCCGCGCATCCTTGTTTACAGGCTTGTATGAGCGTACCCATGACTATACCTTCGGAAAACTCCCATTGAGCAACCAATACATGCTGGAAAGTTATCCTTATCTCCTCCGAAAAGCAGGATACCAGACGGGGTTCGTAGGTAAATTTGGTGTAAAAGTCAACAAGGGCATTGAAAGCGCCATGTTCAGTGTCAGCAAACAAACCGCATGGCCATATATAAAAGAGATTGATGGCAAAAAAATACACCTGGCCGATATCAATGGTAACCATGCCATTGATTTTATACAATCAAATAAAGACCAGCCTTTTTGTCTTTCACTTTCATTTTGGTCACCACATGCTGACGATGATTCAAAGCAACAGTATTTCTGGCCTTCCTACTGTGACAGCTTGTATACGGATGCCCGTATTCCTGTGCCATCCACTGCAGACCCCGCTTTTTTTAATGCATTGCCAACCTTCCTTCAACAAACCATGAACCGTGACAGATGGTATTGGAGGTTTGATTCCTCTGACAAATACCAGCGGATGGTAAAAGGATATTACAGGATGATCAGTGGTGTTGACAGTGTTATTGGCCGAATAAGGGCCACACTGGAAGAACAGGGCCTGGCAGACAATACCGTCATCATTTTTATGGGGGATAATGGATATTTTTTAGGAGACCGGGGCTATGCTGACAAGTGGCTGATGTATGAACAATCCATTCGTATCCCAATGATCATTTATGATCCGAGGCAACCGAAAGCCAATCGGGGAAAAATATACGATGAAATGGTGCTCAATGTGGATGTTACCCCCACCATACTCAAACTTGCCGGCTTGGATATTCCTGCACGGTACCAAGGGGAGAGCCTGACCTCCTTTTATCAGGGAAAACCAAAGAATTGGCGAAATGCTATTTTTTGTGAACACCGCTTGGAAGGCAATCCACTTTTATTGAAGACCGAATGTTACAGGGATGATACATGGAAATTTATCCGGTATGAAGATCACCCAACATATTACGAATTGTACAATGTAAAAAAAGACATCAATGAGACCCATAACCTTGCTTTTGATAAAAAATACAAGGATAGGGTTGGTTTTTATGCTCAACAATGTGATTCAGCAGTGGCCAAGTTAATGTCGCAAAGGGTCAGCCCTCTTCATTAAACAACCATCGTTTGCCCACAAAAGGCCTGTCTCTGTTTAAGTGATATCCTAAAAACCAATCACGAAACTCCTTTTTTGTAAACGGAGTAGAACATGGTGAAAGAGGTGTACAGTACAATGGCGATTACAATCCACCGCAGTGTATCCAACGGCAAGGATTTTACAATAAAGGCAGCAATCAATACGGCAACAATTCCTGCCAGCGCCATGCTCAGTGCTGCCTTCCGATGATAAGCGCCTGCTTTTATAAATTTGAAGGAGGCTGGCGGCATCAAAAATGCACAGGATCCCATCATGATGGGAAAGGCTACCAAAGGGGATAAGCCCAACATAAAAACCATTGCCATGCATGGTGCATACAGACCCACGCCAACCGTCATTATTGCACCAAGAACACAATTGATAACAGCTGCTACAAATAGTTTCCATCCATGAAGTCCAATTTCATTGCCTTCTCCTTGTATCCAACTCATTTTATTGGCAAACATAAAGCCTGCCGTAATCAATAAAGCGATGCCCATGATGAGCCTTATTTTGTTCTCGGGAAGTTTAGACACAAAGCCAGCACCAACAATTGCTCCAAGCGTGGCGGTAGCAAACATGACCACCATGGTAATGGCATCAACTTCAATAATCTGAATAAACACTATGGCCTGGATCAATACGGGAACTGTATTAGCAACGTTCATCGTTCCAGGAATCAGCCTGTCTGGTGTTTGCTTGGTGAACTTCAGCAAGGCAGTTTGCGGGGCAAAGGCTCCAATGCCAAGAACATCAAAGAAATTGACTACAAATCCAATGATGCCTGTTTTTACCCAACTGCCATCGCCGAGCTGATTTTTGTTCAAACGAATGTCTTTTGCAAAAAAATAGATAAACCAGACAGAAAAAACAATGAGCGTAATCCAGATAATAGTAATCATTTTTTATTTTTTGATAAGGCTGTTGGTTATTTCATTTCAATTTCAGCGAGCAAAACCGTTCTTGGATCAAGTTTTATTGAACTCGGGATTTTATTCAGCTTGATTGGGATAATGGCCTCTTTGCTATTTACCTGAAATTTCAACAGATCTGAACTATTTGTATCCGCATTGAAAATTTCAACCTCTATGGGAAAATCAAATATAAAGCCAGAATAATGTGTTTGATTGATTTTCAATAAAACTTGTTTTGCAGTGGCGTCATATTCCCAGTAGGCTGAAATTTTCAAATTTTCGGCTTTGTATAACCATTGATTGAAAAACGTGGCCAGGTTTTGTCCAGATACTTTTTCCATTTCTTCCTTGAAATTGGCAGTGGTAGCATTGGCATTAAAGTATTTTGCATAATAGGCCTGAATGCCTTTTCTGAAATTATCATGGCCGATTTTCTCTCTCAACATATGCAAAACCCAGGCACCTTTCTGATAGGTAATCCCACTGGTAACAGGATCTGTTTCTGCAGAGCGTGGAGCGACGATGCTGTAAGTAGAATCTTTTTTTGAAAAGTTGTATACTGATTTACGGGAATTTTTTATGGCTGCAACAAACTCTTCGTGGCCATAAGCGTGCTCTTGAAACAGCATGCTGAAAAAAGTGGCAAATCCTTCGCTCAACCAGGCATCATCCCAAGTGCTTTCAGTAACTGCATTGCCAAACCATTGGTGGGCAATTTCATGGATCACTACATTCCTTAGTCTTTTTTCATATTTACCTGTAACCATGTTTTCTCCATAAAATATGGCAGAGGATGTTTCCATTCCCCCGCCGACACTTGGCGATTGAATATTGGCCAATTTTTCATAAGCATAAGGCCCAACGTAA
>CAILKQ010000190.1 GCA_903834825.1 uncultured bacterium
ATTTCTAAACCATGATCTCATATAAAAAGTCTTTATCAATCGTTTTCTTTTTGCTTTCGGTTTCTTTGCTGCAAGCACAAGATATTGTAACCATGCTGATGTCGAAGGGCGACAAGTCTTACAAAGACCTACAATACTCCAATGCACTGGCTTACTATCGCCAGGCTTATGCAAAGGCTTCAAAATCTGCAACATTGTCTTCAAAAAAAGAAGATGTTGCTGCGAAAGTTGCTGATTGTTATTGGTTGACCCGCAATTACGATAGTGCCTATGTATGGTATGGCAGGCTTTCGTCTTCATCAGATGCCATCCAGTACAGGAAGGCAGAATTGAGTGCAATACTGGGCAAGTATGGTGAAGCAGCTTCACTGCTCAAGTCTGTAGCAGGATTTTCAGACAGGGCCAAAGGCTTTCAGTCTACAGCTGCCATGATGAAGGATTCTGCTGATTGGTCAGTATCTTATCTTGACGGAATCAACACGGAGTATTTTCGCGAGTTTTCACCAGTTCTTGTAGACAGTGCCATCATCTGGACAACCAACCAGCCGAAAAAATACAGCAAGAACGGTGTGATGGCTTGGGACAACATGGGCTATAACCGCATGTTTCAGGTTGCTAATGCTGAAAGTCTTTCTGTAGTTGCATTGCCTTCAGCAAGAAAGCTATACGACCCTAAAAAGTTGGATGCAAAGCAACCTGAATTGTTGGCAACACACTACGCACTTGCTGATTTTGATTTGTTGAGCACAGTAAAAATCCCCAATGACTTACTCCGCAAAATGAAGTCCATTGATGCGATTGCTACCCCTGTCGTGTTGGCAGAAAAATTCACCTATAATATTGCACATGCAACCTACAGCAGTGCATCTGGCAAATTGTATTTCAGTGCAAACCGTCAGGAAAAATTGAAAAACAAGATCAGGACTGTTGGAATTGTAGAGGCAAACAGAAATGGGGCTACGATCTCAGGTGCCAAATTTATTTTTGCTGATGGCAAGGATTATTCTGTCATGCATCCTGCTGTTCATGCAAATGGATCAACATTGGTTTTCAGTTCAAACATGGCCGGCGGCAAAGGCGGTTATGACCTTTACATGTCAGATAAAAATGCTGACAGCACCTGGAGCAATCCGGTTGCGTTGATTGGGGTAAATTCAAAAGGAAATGAATTGTTTCCTTCCTTCAGCCCCAATGGCAGCCTTTATTTCAGCACAGATGGTCATCCAGGATTGGGTGGTTTGGACATTTACATGGCCAGTTTGAAGGGCAATAATGCATCCAATGTGCACCATCTCCCTTCTCCTGTCAACTCTTCATATGATGATTTTGGATTGACCATGGCAGCGGATTTGAAAACAGGATATTTTACTTCAGACAGGCTTGGTTCTGATGATATATACAAATTTGGATATGATAAGAAAGCAGTGAAGGTTAGCGGCACAGTAATCAGTGAAGAGACGAATGCCGGTAAAGCCAACGTGAAAGTGACATTGTATGAGAAGAATGATGATGGAAATTTTGTTCCAGTTGATGAAGTTGTTACTGATGGAAAAGGAAAATATGCCACGAATGCAAGGCCCAACAGGGAATACGGC
>CAILKQ010000191.1 GCA_903834825.1 uncultured bacterium
GCTTGACATCTCAGTTTTATTTTAATTCATCTTTAATTTTGCCGGGAAAATTGGCTGCGAAGGTAGTGGTTTTATCAATACAAACAAAGATTTGATACAATTGGAAAAACCTTCCCCAATTACTCCATGTATTTCATTTTCAACGCATAAAGCAAAACAAACAGTGCCCCAGACAGTCCGGCCATGAGCGCCAGTGAAAATCCCATGATGTTGTCAGATCCGAATACCAGCACAGGAGCAACCACAGCAATCACACATCCAAGAACATAAAGGCGGAGTCCATTCTTTTTCAGGCGAAGCATCAGAAATGCACCAATAAAGGTTAACAAATTGGAAACCAATGAGAAAAAGCTGTTATCTCTCATGTTAGATGAGGTATTTGAAGCAGCAATATCTCCCATCAGTTGATCCACTTTGGCTTGGCCGGAGGGGTCATTTTTCACTGCATCCTGAAGAACAGTTTCCCAGGATTCCATGCTGTTGGTCATGGCCTTGACCGTGATTTCAGGATCTGAAAGACCAGAAATGGCAGAGAAAATCATATACGTACTGGCAAAAATCGTGAGATAACATAAGATGGTCAAGAACCGCGGGCGAACAGGTGAAAGGTCTGAATTTTGATCTTGATCAACCATTTTCTAAAATTTATTCAAAGGTAGCAAGAACAATTGACCCTTAATTGTATTTTACATAGTATGATGGATAAACATTTGCATGTTGTTGCGCACGATGTTCCATTGCCATCCGATTCCGGCATTTTGAAAGAACTTGTTTTTCTGACCAAAGCATTGCATGCTGAAGGTATTCTGTTGCATTTGCATTGTTTCGGAAACAATAAGCCTGAAAGCCTGCTGCCTTTCTGCCACGAACTTCACCTTTATCCAAAGAAACAGGGGCATAAGGGATATACCCTGAACTTGCCCCATGCGGTAAGTTCAAGGTCGGATACATCACTGGTCAAAAGGCTTGAAGCAGACCGCTTTCCTATTCTATTTGCGGGATTGAAATCCGTTTCTCCCCTCTTGGATACAACATTGAGCAAAGAAAGAAAGATTGTAATAAGGATGCTGAGAGATGAACGAAGACATTTTCAGGATCTGAGCAGCCTTTGCTCCTGGGGAAGCCAAAAACTTTTTTATGCCATTGAGTCTATCCGGTTTAGAGGATTGATGAACAAATTGTTTTCTGGGTCCATACAATTTGCAGTTTCACCAGAATGCAAAGCGATTCAACCACGAAGCCTTGTTGCTTACGAGGTGGTAGACAAATTGATAGAGATGCCTTTCCTGATGCCGCAATCAGGAACCGGTAGCTTTTGTCTATACCATGGTAATTTGGGTAAAACCGAACATGCATACGCAGCCAATTGGTTGCTGCAAAACGTATTCAATACACTGGAAGTTCCATTTGTGATTGCCGGAGACAATCCATCTGAACAGTTGGAAGAGGCTGCGCATGAAAAAATGCATACCTGCCTTGTCTCCAATCCAAGTGAAAAGGAATTGCAGGACCTGATCAAAAAAGCGCAGGTCAACCTGCTGCCAAGCTTTGTTGAACAGTGCAATACAGGACTATTGTATCAATCCCTTGCTATGGGTAGACATGCTTTAACCAATACCAAAGGGGCTTCTGGGATGGGTATAACATCAACATGCCATATTGCCGATAGCAATGCTGCGTTCATCCAGATGACGGAGGCATTGTTCAATCAACCATTTGATGCAACAGCACACGAAGCAAGGGCTTCATTCCTGAACAGTAAATACAACAACGAAAAGGGTGTCAATGCATTGATGAGGATGCTATATTAGCATTGTCGATGACTTTTCCACCCTCCGTCCTGATCATCCTTGCCGGATATTTATTGATGACGATATAGTCGTGTGTAGCCATCACGATAGCAGTACCCAGGTCCTTGCCAATCTGAAAAAGCAGGTTCATGATTTCTTCGGTGGTTTCAGGATCCAGGTTGCCCGTGGGTTCATCAGCCAAAATAAGCTTGGGAGAGTTGAGCAGTGCCCTGGCAATATCGACGCGTTGCTGCTCTCCGCCAGAGAGCTCAAAAGGATATTTGAATCCTTTTGTTTTCAAACCCACTTTTCCGAGGACTTCTTCAATCTTTTCTTCGATGGCCTTATGGTCTTTCCAACCGGTGGCACTCAATACAAATTTCATGTTATCGTGTACATTCCTATCTGTCAACAATTGAAAATCCTGGAACACAATGCCAATATTCCTTCTCAGGAAAGGAACGGTTTTCCAGGTAAGGTCTTTGAGGTCGAACCCTGCAACATTGGCTGTACCAGTTTTGAGGGGCAATTCGCCGTACAAGGTCTTGAGCAAACTGGATTTTCCAGTTCCGGTTTTACCCACCAGGTAAACGAATTCACTTCTTGAGACAGTAATATTCACATCACTGAGGATCAATGATTCGCCTTGGTATATGTTGGCATTTTTAATGGACAGAACTGCTTCACTCATGGTAGACCTTTAAGGTTTGAAAGTAAATTTTTCTTCGTTCAGGTAAACGTCCAGGCATTTCTCTGTTGCTTCTTCCACCCTTCCGATGATTTTGGCATCAACACCAAATTTCCTGGAAATATCAATCATTTTCTGGGCATTGTTTTCATTGGTATAAATTTCCATCCGGCATCCCATGTTGAAAACTTGTAGCATTTCCCGGTTGTCTGCGCCACTGGCTTTTTGAATGAGATCAAAAACTGGAGGAATGACAAACAAACTGTCTTTTACCACCCGCATGGGCGCAGGAAGGTATTTGAGGCATTTGGTCTGGCCGCCGCCACTGCAATGGATCATGCCGTGCACCGCATCAAAGTCCGTTTCCAGGATTTCCTTGATGATGGGCGCAAATGTTCTGGTGGGGCTCAGTACCATTTTTCCTGCATTGACACTGAAGCCTGGAACATCAACAGGATCGGTCATCCTGTGTTGTCCAATGTATACCACTTCCTGCGGGAGGTTGGGGTCAAAAGATTCAGGATGTTTTTCAGCATAGAACTTGGCAAACATATCGTGTCTTGCACTTGTCAGGCCATTGCTACCAATCCCACTGTTGTACTCCGTTTCGTAGCTTGCCATGCCGGCACTGGAAAGACCAACAATCACATCACCTACAGCAATTTTATCATTTGTTATTAGCTTGCTTTTGGGCCATCTTGCCGTCATGGTGCCATTGACGGCAACCGTGCGCACCACATCACCCACGTCTGCCGTTTCGCCACCGAGGTAATGAATCTTAACACCCATCTTTTCAAGATCAGCAAATAATGCGCTTGTGCCATCAATGATTTCCTTGAGCACTTCTCCAGTGATCAGGTGCTTGTTTCTGTCAATGGTAGAATTGAAAATAATGTTATCGTATACGCCTATGCAAAGGAGGTCGTCCAGGTTCATCACCACAGCATCCTGGGCAATGCCACGCCATACGGAAATATCACCAGTTTCTTTCCAGTACAAATAGGCAAGGATACTTTTTGTTCCAGCGCCATCAGCATGCATGATATTGACATGGTCAGCATCGCCGGTCAGGTAATCAGGATAAATTTTACAAAAAGCATTGGCATATAATCCTTGGTCCAGGTCCTGGATGGCTGCGTGAACTTCTTCCTTTTGGGCGGAAACACCTCTTTTCTGGTATAAACTCATGGATTCAGCGGTATGCGCAAATTTAGTTGAGAACGCTGAATTGACAATATTTAAATCCTTTGCAACAAGAGGGCGTTGATTCTCTCAATTGAATTAATTTTGCATTTCTTATGCAAGTTCATTTTCAAATAGACAATCTTCCCCCTTTTCGGAATGCTGTGCTGACGATAGGCACTTTCGATGGCGTGCATTCGGGGCATACCGCCATTCTTGACAAGCTGAGGTCTGAAGCCAATGCCCATAACGGAGAAACCGTTGTGATCACTTTTCATCCACATCCCCGGAGGATTTTAAACAATGCTGATGCGCCAGCGCTGCTCACCAGCCTTGAAGAACGCATCGACCGTTTCAACCACATTGGCATTGACCATTTGGTGATTGTGGCCTTTGACACTGCATTTTCAGCATTGACAGCAGACGATTATATCCAAAAATTCCTGGTGGATCTTTTTCATCCAAAAGTGATTGTTATTGGTTACGATCATCGCTATGGACAAGGAAGAACAGGTGATTATACGCTCTTGAAACAAAAAGGTGAAACATTCGGATACACGGTTGTTGAGATTCCTGAAAAAATGCTGGATGCCTCAAGGGTGAGCTCTACCCTTATCCGGCATGCCCTGTTGGATGGAGATCTTGCAACGGCCAACAGCCTGCTCTCTTATCCTTACCGTTTGCAGGGAGAAGTGATTGAGGGCGATAAGCTTGGCCGTACACTTGGTTTTCCTACAGCCAATTTAGCCCTAAACGATAGCGATAAACTCATTCCTGCATCAGGTGTTTATGCTGTTAAGGTGGAACTCAATGAAAACGGATTGATCCGGCAAGAACTTGGCATGATGAACATTGGTTACAGGCCTACTGTCAATGGCAGAGAGAGAAGGATAGAAGTGCATATCTTCCATTTTGATGAAGAAATTTACCATCAGATATTAAAGGTTTCATTGATCGCCTACACAAGAAAGGAAAAGAAATTTGCCGGGCTTGAAGCATTGAAAATACAGCTGGAACAAGACAGGCAAGACATTACACAGCTGTTGAACAGGCTTAAGACGGAAGGATGATTTTTGCCGCCAGTTCCTTCATCAATGATGAATCTTCGGTGTCTACCTGCCCCACCCCTATGCTTTTTAGGTTGTAGTGGTTCAAGAGGATCAATGCTTTTTCAATGTCGTTGAAACTATAGCGCTGCATGGCCTGTGTGTATTGTTTGGCAAAAAAGGCCTTGATGCCCAGGGCAGCAGCAATACCATACTCGTCTTTTGATCCACTGGCAGCGGCAATGTAGAGTTTACTGAAAAAGGAATACAGGGTTGGAAGAATAAGCTGTATCGGGCCGGCCTTGGGATTGGCTGCAAAATAATTCAGGATTTTTAATGTGTTGGGGAGGTCTCTGTTGCCCAGCGCCGCCTGGAGCTCAAAAACATTGAATTCCTTGCTGATGCCCACATATTGCTCAATATCATCCTCTGCAATTTGCTTTTTGCCTTTGAGGTTGACCGTCAGCTTTTCAATTTCATTCTCCATCCGCTGAAGGTCGTTTCCGATATGGTCTACCAGCATGTAAAGGGCCTTGGGCTGAATTTCAAGCCCTTTCTCCCTGACCATGTTGGCCGCCCATTCCGGCAACTCATTGTCATACATTTTTTTGGTGGTGATGACAACAGCCTTGCCCTTCAGGCTTTTGGCCAGCTTGCCCCGGCCATCCAACTTTTTATCCTTGTGGGCAACAATAAAAATGGTGGACACCAGGGGATGATCCAGGTAGGATTCAAGCCGATCAATTTCTTTGAGGTGCTGGGCTTCTTTCAAGATCACCACCTGCTTTTCAGCAAACATGGGGTAACGCCTGCAAGCGTTAAGGACATCCTCCACTTTTGAGTCTTTGCCATAAAAAATGGTAAGGTTGAATTCTGCCTCATTAGCAGGGAGGATATGGTGCTCTGCAAATGCAGTGAGTTTGTCGATATGGTAAGCCTCATCCCCTTCCAACCAATAAACAGGGTGAAAAGCACCCCGCTTCCAATCTGATATGATCTGGTCTGTATTCATTCAAATGCTATTATTTGATAGATCATGCGGTAATATGGATGAAAAAATATGCTTAATGATTTATTTAACAGCGATAACAGCATTAAAAGGAAAGAAATTCTTTTCCTTTGTAATGAACACGAAATTATCAATTAGCAACGAACTTTCACCATTAATCATTGAATCATGAGTACAAATTACCCCGACGCAGGAAACTATTCATCGGCTCCGAAAAAAGACAACAAGAATACCATCATCATTTTATTGTCCATTGCCCTTGTCGGTTCATGGATCTATTTTATGTATGCCAAGAGCCAGTCAACTGCAGTCATCAATGAGAAGGATGCACAATATGCGACACTGGATTCTGCCAGGAACACTGTTCAGAAAGAGTTTGACGATGCCATTGTGCGGCTGGACGAGATGACGGCCACCAACAATGGGCTGGACAGCCTGGTGAAAACCCGTGACAACGAACTGGGTATCCTCAAATCAAAATTCAAGTCTCTGGTAGGCAAGCAAAATGCCAGTTCTGCTGATCTTGCAGCAGCAAGGAGGCTTGTGAGAGAGCTCAATGGAAGGATTGATGATTATGTAAAGGAAATTGAAAGGCTTCAGGGTGAAAACATTCAGCTTACAACAGACAAGAACAATCTTACCAACGAAAACAAGAACCTGAGCAACAACCTTTCTACTACAGAATCAGCCAAGAAAGACGCAGAAAGCAAAGTGGATGTAGGTTCTACCCTGCATGCCTCTGGATTTAACATTGTTGCCTTCGACGAAAGAAACTCAGGCAAGGAAAAAAGTACATCTTCTGCTAAAAGGGCAGATAAGTTCCGTATATCATTTAACCTTGATGAAAACAGGATTGCCACATCAGGTGCAAAACAGCTTTTCATCATCGTAAAAGATCCTGCAGGAAAGGTTATCAAGGAAGATGCATTGGCATCCGGCACCATCAATACAAGGCAGGATGGACAGGTGGATTTCACCACAAAGCTTGATGTAGAGTACAAACAGAGCGAGGCCAAATTTGTAAGCTTCGACCTTCGCCAGGCAGACAAGTATACCAAAGGAAATTACTCCATCATTGTGTACCAGAATGGTTTCAAGATTGGTGAGGGTGTTGCCATATTGAAGTAAAACCAAATTTTCAGATACTTAAAGCCGTATGCAAACCTTGCATGCGGCTTTTTTTATAGGATGGCCCTGATTTGTGCACGGCCGATGTTGACCAATCCTGAGCTGCCTGATCTTCTTCCCTCATACTGTACTGACATCTCAATAAAGGAACTGATTCGTTTGGTAAGGTCCAGGGTCCACAAGAAATTCTTTCCCTGCTGCAGGCCGTCGAGCATTACATAGCCAAGGCTGGAAGAGGTAATGCCATTGAATTGTATGTTGCTGAAGGTAATCCTGGAGGTGATGGATGTATTGGAGACCAGGTTGTATTTCCCTTCCAGGTTCAGGGAATTGATCAATGCATTTTCCTGCCCTGCATTTTCTTTCCTGTCTCGTTTATAGGAAGTTTGTAACCGCAGCGTAGTACCCTTGGTAAAGGTGATCCTTGGTTCAATGGACTGAGAAAGGATATTGAAATTCCTGTTCCCAAAATTGGGGGTTTCAAGAATATTCCTGTTCAACTTGCTGATCAGGTCGAGGGTAAACATTTTCAACCAATTGCTCCTGATTTTCAGGGAAAGATCCCGCAAACGCCGGGTTTCAAAGCCATAAGACAAAAAGGCGCGGTTGCTGGATTGCAGAAAGTTGAGGTCAATTCCCCAAATTTGGCTGAATTTATTGAAGGAAGCAGAATGGCTTTGGATCTGGTCAAAGGTGATCAGGCTGGTATCCTGGATCATGCCCTTGAAAGGATTCAGGATCCGCTCTCCTGAAGCAAGCTGTTTCTGGGATACTTGCAGAGAGGATTGAAGGTAAAGCCGTTTCAGTAAGGCTTTCATCATTGAATTTCCATCCCCGTCTAAAGCGATGGAAGGATTGAAGACCAGGTTATAATTGAACTGCAGGTTGTTTGATCGGATGAATTCATTGGTGGGTGTAAATATCCTGAGGAATTTGGCCTGATCACGGAATTTAGCCACCTCAAATTCGTTGAGTTGTTGAATGCCATCACTATTGAAATCTATCCAGGTATACTCTCCTTGGCCAACAGGCACTTCAATATAGGTAAAATCCCTGCGCGGCTCCTGCCCGCCTCCCAATTCATACAAGGTATTGCCTGCAATGGCACCTTTCCAAACATCAGCAAAATATTCCAGCCTGCCGAGCATGCTCTCATCAGCCAATGGCTTTACAAGGTTGTTGGCAACATTCAATTTTCTGTAGGTGGCATTGAACCGCACCTGATGTTGTTCATTAGACATCCATTCTCCGTTGATATTTACGTTATTGCTATGGTCTTTCTGAAGCATTTGTTTACCATCAGGCAGCTCGTCAGAACGGGTAAAAAATTTAATTCCCCACTTGTTCAATTGGGTGGGATCAGATTGGGTATAGAGCTGAAAAGTAGAAAAAGCAAAGCTACCCGGAGTAATTGAATCATTGGCATTGAACCGAGAAACAGTGTTCTCTTTGCTATACCCCAATCCAATTTCCCTGCCACCCAGGCTTGAAATTCTTTTTGCAAGGGAAAGTGTAGGCCTGAAAAATTGTCCATTTTTCATTTCATCCTTGAAGCTGGTGATGGCAACCTGGTTGTTGATGATCCATCCCTTCTGGTTAAGGTGGTGTTCAAGCTGGTGACGACTGGCATTGAAATCAGTATTGCGCGCATAGTTACCAAATAAATATTTCAGCTGATGGGATTGCTTGTTTTCCAGCATGAAAGAAGCATTCAGGATTTTTTCAGTTGCCGCACCTGGCAGCAAATCAAGTCCCCAGTCTCGCGTAAACTCAACACTGCGCAACCTTTCAACAGGCCTGAATGATGCAGATGCATATTCTAGGTTGAGGTCTGACTGCAAACTCAGGCTTTTGTCCTTTTGCAGGATTTTCTTGTTTTTAAGAATCAGCCTGGCAGCATAGCCATCATCATTGCTTTTGTCTTTTGACGAAAAACGGTTCAGGTCATATTTGCTTACGGCCATGTCTGCCACAAGTTGGGTTTGCTCGTTCATGTTCCAGGTGGTGGCTACGGATACAAGGCTTTGTTTTTTGGGTGCAACCAACAAAACCACAGGCTCATGGTTGCCCGATTTGGCACCGGTTTGGGGGTTGGGCGCAATCCACTTGTATACTTTCCCATTGGCCGCAGCATTGGGATCGAGTACATAATTTCCTGCACCAGCACCAACATCAATAAAAGAAAGGGAATACAGATCAGACCACTTTGCCGGCTGGTAAACATAAACGGTTGCTTTCTTGCCAACAGCATAGATGGAGTCTCTTTTTTCGTAAAGTATATTGCCTGTGGCAAAGGTGTCTGCAACAGCTGAGGGATAAAATGCGTTCAGTGTATTGTCTCCAACATCAGACAGGAACTGCTTTTGGTTGGCATTAAGGGTTTGGTTGATGGGCGAATTTCTGGCATCACCATTGCCGAAATATCCCACAGAAACTTGCAGTTTTTTATTGATCTCCAATTTGTTGTTGAAAAAAAGTTGTGTGTTCAGGTAATTACGATCGGCATATTCAAATTCAACCTGAATCCTTTTGTCTTTTGAAATCATTTGTTTCTGCATGAAAGTGATTTCAGCAGTATTGTAATTGATGGTATAATCCTGGTCTTCTCCCCTTTGCATCATCTGGCCATCGATAAAAACCCGCTCCGTTCCTGCCAATACGATGAAAAATTGTTCCTGGTTGGCGCCTTTCAGGCGATAAGGCCCCTGGTTGCCCTCAATACCTTGAAAAACGTTTCGGGTGAATTTGCCTTTGGCGATGGCTCCGCTGGCCAAGAGGCTGTTGTTCATTGATGCATTGATGCGGTTTTCTGTTTCAAAAGAAAGGCCTTGCAGTCTTTTGTAAAAATTCAAATAATAGAGATCAGACTGTCTGATGTCGAGGTCGCCCACTGATAGCTTCCATTTGTCTTTTGAAAACCTGATGTATACCTGGTCAAACTCATTCAGGTTCTGGGTATTGCCATCCGGTTGGATGGGTATATTGTTGTCGGAAATGGCTGCATTGATCTGGATGCTGTCGCCCATGTAGCCGTTCAATTGTAGGTTGAGGCTTGAATTGAACACCGCATCCTGCCTGTTACCGAAAGAAAGCGATCTTCCCAGGCTGCCATTGGAATTAATCTTTCCAAAGTCTATCGGGCGGTCTGATCCCTTTTTTCCGGTGAGTTGGTTGCCCGGAATATTGAAGCGGTAGAAAATACTGTCGAAGGACATGCGCCTTGTTGCAGCAGTGAGCGAAAATGGAAAGACCCTGTATTCAATAGAAACCAATTGCTGACTGGGTTTCCTTATCCAAAACAACATGGCAGCGGGATGGTCTATGGTATAATCGGACGGTTCAATATTGTTGATCTTGACTGAATTGGGTACGATGCTAAAGCTGTCCAACCGGATGGATTGGCCAGCTGTGCTGATTGTTTTTTGACGCAGGTTGCTCAATGGCTGCGATGAAGCAGTCAGAGAAAAAAATAAAATGGTGACAAATGGAAGCAACTTCCTCAAATGAATTGCATTGAACATGACATTAATGACATAAAATTATTCAATATCATTGGTTTAGTTGGTATTCAATTAGAATAGATCAGTTCGCAAATAAAAAATGCGTCCTTTGTGAGGACGCATTCATGTAGAATCTATTGATGCTTATGCTTAATTCCCTGATAAATTGGCATTCAGGTATTCCCTGTTCAACCTGGCAATGTTCAATACAGAAATCTCCTTGGGACATTCTGCCTCACAAGCATACGTGTTTGTACAACTGCCGAAACCTTCTTTGTCCATCTGGGCAACCATGCTCACCACGCGTTGTTTCCTTTCGGGTTCACCTTGTGGAAGCAAAGCAAGGTGGGAGACCTTGGCTGAAACGAACAACATGGCCGAAGCATTTTTACATGCAGCTACACAAGCGCCGCAACCAATACATGCAGCAGCGTAGAATGCATCATCCGCATGTTGTTTTTCGATGGGCAAAGAATTTCCATCGACGGCATTTCCTGTGTTGACAGAAACATATCCACCCGATTGAATAATCCTATCAAAAGCAGAACGGTTGACCATCAAATCTTTTACTACAGGGAAAGCATTGGCCCTGAATGGTTCAATCGTGATCTGATCACCATCCTTGAAGGCGCGCATGTGCAACTGGCAGGTAGTGGTTCCTTTCCAGGGGCCATGGGGCTGGCCATTGATGACCATGGAACACATTCCACAGATACCCTCGCGGCAATCATGATCGAATGCGATTGAATCACTTCCTTCTGAAATCAACCTTTCATTGAGTACATCAATCATTTCAAGAAATGACATTTCAGATGAAATGTTGTTGACATCATAGTTTTCAAAATGACCAGTATCGTTGGTGTTCTTTTGACGCCAGACCTTGAGTTTCAGGTTCATTGAGTAATGCTGCATATGATCAGGTTATCTGTTTTGTAAAAATTATTTGTAACTGCGTTGGCTAGGTTGAACCACTTCGTAAATCAGGGGCTCTTTGTGAAGGTTCCAATTGTTCTCCTGGTGTTCCCAGGCAGATACATACATGTGTCCTTCATCATCCCGCAAAGCTTCACCTTCTGGTGTCTGGTACTCTTCACGGAAATGTCCACCACAACTTTCATTTCTTTCCAAAGCATCGATACACATCAATTCGCCCAGTTCAATGAAATCCGCTACCCTACCGGCTTTGTCCAACTCTTGGTTCATTGCATTGATCTCTCCGGGGATGCGCACATCAGACCAGAATTCCGCTTTCAATGCCCTGACTTCTTCAATGGCTTGTTTCAGGCCTTCTGCGCTTCGCGCCATTCCACACTTGTCCCAGATGATTTTTCCGAGGCGCTTGTGGAAGCTTTCAACAGTTTGCTTGCCCTGGATGGACATTAATTTGTTGATGCGGTCTGCAGCTTTTTGTTCGGCTTCAACGAAAGCGGGATGATCTGTTGGGATTGAAGTGGTTCGGATATCATCAGCAAGGTAATTGCCCAATGTATAAGGGATGACAAAATAACCATCTGCCAGTCCTTGCATCAGTGCGGATGCACCAAGCCTGTTGGCACCATGCTCACTGAAATTGGCTTCACCAAGGGCATAGAGTCCATCAATAGTGGTCTTGAGTTCATAATCCACCCAAAGGCCTCCCATGGTATAGTGTACCGCAGGATAGATGCGCATTGGAACTTCGTATGGATTCTCTCCTGTAATTTTTTCGTACATGGCAAACAGGTTGCCGTATTTTTCTTTCACCACCTCTTTACCAAGATTGGTGACTGCTTCAGCAGAGATATTGCCCAGGTTTTTCTTGCTTACTTCGGCCTTGCCATAGCGTTGAATCGCTGCAGCATAATCGAGGTAAACGGCTTGTTTGGATGAGCCTACGCCAAAACCTGCATCGCAGCGCTCTTTGGCTGCCCTTGATGCCACGTCCCTTGGAACGAGGTTACCGAAGGCGGGATATCTTCTCTCGAGATAATAATCGCGTTCTTCTTCAGGAATTTCATTGGCAGGCCTGTTATCGCCTTCTTTTGAAGGCACCCAAATCCTTCCGTCATTCCTGAGGGACTCAGACATGAGGGTTAATTTAGATTGATGGTCTCCTGAAACAGGGATACAGGTGGGGTGTATTTGTGTAAAACAAGGATTGGCAAAATATGCCCCTTGTTTGTGCGCCTTCCATGCTGCGGTAACGTTAGATCCCATCGCGTTGGTGGACAGGTAGAATACGTTGCCGTATCCACCGGTACAAAGCAATACTGCGTGGGCAAAATGCCTTTCCAGTTCGCCGGTAACCAGGTTCCTGGCGATGATGCCGCGGGCCTTTCCGTCGATGATGACCAGCTCCACCATTTCATGGCGGGCATGCATCTCAACAGTACCCAGGGCTACTTGCCTTTCAAGCGCCTGGTAGGCACCGATCAACAACTGCTGTCCGGTTTGACCAGCTGCATAGAATGTACGCTGTACCTGGGTTCCACCGAATGAACGGTTGCTGAGCAATCCACCATATTCCCTTGCAAAAGGAACACCTTGTGCAACGCACTGGTCGATGATGCTGGTGCTCACTTCAGCGAGCCTGTGTACATTTCCTTCACGGGCACGGTAATCGCCACCCTTGATGGTATCATAAAACAAACGGTAGACTGAATCGCCATCGTTCTGGTAATTCTTTGCGGCATTGATTCCTCCCTGTGCTGCAATAGAGTGTGCACGGCGTGGAGAATCCTGGAAACAGAAGGCTTTTACCTTGTAGCCCATTTCACCGAGGCTGGCTGCGGCAGAAGAGCCGGCAAGTCCGGTACCTACAACAATGATTTCAAGCTTCCTTTTGTTGGCCGGATTTACGAGTTTAACGGTACCCTTGTATTTGGTCCATTTTTCATCA
>CAILKQ010000192.1 GCA_903834825.1 uncultured bacterium
ACGCCTGGCAAACCATCCAGCGCAGCCATGCCATTGCCAACGGCGTACATGTGGTAAGTGTGAACAGGGTAGGATTTGAGCAGGATGCTGCCATGAAGTTCTGGGGCGGGTCCTTTGTTTCCAATCCCTTTGGAACCCTGCTATCAAAAGCATCTCACGATAATG
Source organism: uncultured bacterium (assembly GCA_903834825.1). GTDB lineage: Bacteria > Bacteroidota > Bacteroidia > Chitinophagales > Chitinophagaceae > Pollutibacter. The sequence goes on from CAILKQ010000192.1 coordinate 166, forward strand.
AAGAAGTGGTGGTAACTGAAATTGATCTTGACAAAACCGACAGCTACCGCACCCACTGGCCCTTCCTGCGCGACAGAAGAATTGATAGCTATGGGGAGATTGTTAAGCGATTCATTGATTAAAGTTGAAGGAGTTGAGCTTGGTAACCAACTATTGTTTGTAAATCTCTCCACCTCCAAACCCTCACCCCTCATCATTTTGCCTCACCCCTCATCCCTTTGTCTTTCCCTTACCCCTCATCCCTTTGTTCCATGACTCCCAAATCCCTCGGATACTATTTCCCCGCAGAATTTGCACCACATAATGCCACCTGGTTGAGCTGGCCACATAAAGAAGCTTCATGGCCAGGCAAAATCGATGCCATCTTTCCATCTTATATAGCTTTCATCAAAACCTTGACTAGGTTTGAAATGGTGAAAATCAATGTTGTTGATGCGGTTATGCAACAGCGTGCAACAGCAATGCTTCAGGTGGCAGGAGTTGACATGAGCAAGGTGGGTTTCTTTTTGCATCCCACCAATGACGCTTGGTGTCGGGATCATGGCCCTGCTTTTCTGCTCAACAAAACGGATAGCAGTAAAAAAGCGATTGTTGATTGGAACTACAATGCCTGGGGGAACAAGTATCCTCCTTTTGATCTGGATGACGTGATTCCAACCTTGATTGGTAGGCAGCTCGGCTTGCCAGTTTTTAACCCAGGAATCATCATGGAAGGCGGTTCTGTAGATTTCAATGGTGCTGGAACGGTCATTACTTCAACGGCCTGTTTATTGAATCCGAACCGCAATCCAGAACTGAGCCAAGCCGAAATAGAGCAATACCTGATGGATTATTACGGCCAAGAGCAGGTATTGTGGGTAGATGAAGGCATCATCGGAGATGATACCGATGGGCATATTGATGATACCGTACGTTTTGTGAATGAGGATACGGTCCTTACGGTGGTTGAAGAAAATACAAGCGATGACAACCATGCTTTGCTCCAGCGTAACCTGAAGCAGCTCAAATCTATGCGTTTGTTGAACGGAAAGCAGTTGAACATTGTAGCATTGCCTATGCCAGATCCTGTGATTTGGGAAGAACAGATGTTACCTGCTTCTTATGCTAATTTTTATATTGCCAACAACCAGGTTGTTGTTCCAACATTCAGGGCTGATAAAGATGATAAGGCGCTGCAGATCATCCAAAGCTGTTTTCCTGATCGGGAGATCGTGGGCATCGATTCAACCGATATCATTTGGGGATTGGGGAGTTTTCATTGCCTCAGTCAACAAGAACCCAATGGAAAATAAATACTGATGCCAAATTAAGTGAATAATGAGGAAGGATTGATTTTTAGGGAATTGCTGATGTCAATTAAATCTTCAAGAGAAATCGTTTTGACGCCTGATTCAATTGCTAACAAGTCTTCTACTGATATTTTTGCAATTTCAGAAAAATATTCTATCGATATTTCTTGTGCTACCCTAATCTCTTTTATTTTGTTTCCCAGGGTATAAAAAAAAGCTTTTTCTAGGGGCATATAAAATTTCATAATTTGGCCCAAAGGCACAGTAACTAGAACTATTGCTAAAAACAAATTGAAAATTAATCAAATATGAATTTATATTACATTTATGTTTAATGTTTAATATTTTTATATATAAGTATTTAAACAGAATTCACTTAAAACTACTAACTTACGGGTATCTCATCTCTGATTGATTGGCAAGCGTTTCAATGGATATCGTTTTAAATGACATCTACAAATCAAAACCTGCGGACATAGTTGACAAAAAAAGTAGGCAAGAGCATAAATGCTCTAATTAGAAGATTTGTGACTAGATTATGGCAGATATGACATAAAAAGGTATTTGAAAGTTTGTAATTTTAAGCGATTAAATTTTTGTAATTTTTATGCTGCCTTCCAAAAAACATGAAATTGCACTTTTAGTTGGAAGTAGAATTCGAAAAATACGTCAAAACAAGGGTTTGACTATCGAGCAACTTGCTTTTGAGATTGGTATTGAATATACTCAATTGAGCAGAATTGAACGAGCTTGTATAAACACTTCAATTTTCCAACTTTTTCTTATTTGCAGGGCATTGGACACATCTTTTTCAGATTTGCTTGACGGACTAGATGATGTTAAGTTTGATTCTAATTAATAATACTACAAGTTTAGAAATATTTGTTGCGTAATGTCAAATCTGACATATGCCAACTCTCCTGAATGTACTAGTTTTAAAAGATGCAAGTTTTTAACAACCAACAAGGAAAAAGGAATGATCAAACTAGATTTTCTTCTGCAGTTATAGTTGTTTGCTTGACATTATTTTTTTTAATGATAATTTTCTTGAAATTAAACGAGCTATTGAAATAACTTATGAAAAATACTGTGCTCAGTAATTTGTGTTAAGATCCACGATGTCTATCGTCAGATCGATGAAATAGGTTTTAAATGAGAATGCCCACGAAAGTGGGCATTCTGGTTTTTCAAGGATTGATTTTAAAACGGCTGTTTGTATGTCGCATAAAATTCATCCTCAGCTAAATTGGATATTTAAAGTTCATTATAATATTTCAACCCTCCCATGTCTTATCTGACATCCATCTTGAGTCTTATTTGTCATAATTTCATGATTACAATTTTTCGATATCATTAACTATGGAAAATATTCCTCTTAAAGATTTAGAAACCTGGGAGATCCTTCATTATTTAAGGGTCCAAAGATTTCAACATGTCTTGGTCAATTTCAACAAAGACATGTATGCTACAGAGTTAAATGTTTATTTTTCAGATGAAAATTGGAAAGATTTTTTGATGTATTGTGATGGGGTTGACAACCAGGCAATGTTCTCCCGTGCAGAAAAATACATAAACCAATGGAAGGGCAATCGCCTCCTCAATGATTTTTTGGATAAAGAATAAATTTTCTAAATTTTTTATTGCCATTCCGGTATCCAGTTTTTGGATGACATGGGGACGTTCTTTGTCTCTGGGCTTTGAAGCGATGTACAGGCTGTAAAGGCTTGGGATGAATATATCAAAATGCATGCTGTCCAAAAACTTATTCGCTGATTTCCTGTTTAATTTTATGGTAATCCATAAATTGTTTGAATATTCGCAACCATGGGAGTAAATAAGGAAGCTTACGGATCACTGCTGGCTGCAATGCAGCCGTCAGGAGCAACATTGATTGCGGTCTCCAAGACCAAGCCATCAGAAGATATTATGGAACTGTATGCTCTGGGGCACCGCGATTTTGGCGAAAATTATGTGCAGGAATTGGTCAAGAAACAGGCTGAACTGCACAAGGATATCCGCTGGCATTTCATAGGCCATTTACAATCCAACAAAATCAAGATGATTGCGCCTTATGTTCACCTGATCCATGGGGTTGACAGCATCAAGTTGTTGGAAGCCATTGACAAGGAGGGGAAGAAGATCAACAAGAAAATCAATTGCCTATTGCAGGTTCATGTCGCCAAGGAAGAGACCAAGTTCGGCTTTGATCTGACAGAAGCCCGTCAGGCCGCAGCCATTTATTTTCTTGAAAAAAAATATCCATTTGTGCAGCTCTGTGGTATCATGGGCATGGCCTCTTTCTCTGAAGATGAGGCACTGCTCAACCAAGAGTTTGGTGCTTTGAAAACCTTGTATGATGAAATCAAAACGCTCTATGCAGCAGAAGCCACTGGTTTCAATACCCTTTCAATGGGCATGAGCGGAGACTATCCACTCGCTCTTGCATGCGGAAGCAACATGATAAGGGTGGGGAGTCTTTTGTTTGGGGCTAGATGAAAGGCAGAGGGGGAAAGGCAGAGGGGGAAAGGGATGAGGGAAAGGCAGAGGGATGAGTGGAATACAGAGGGATGAGTGGAAAGTGATTCAAAAAATTTCAACCTTTGTTCGGACGATGAAAACAATATTTTCAAGCAGCACATTGATTTGCCCTATATGTAAACCTTTAATCCCTTCTCCCTCTGCCTTTCCCTCTGCCTTTCCCTCATCCCTTTCCTCACTTCTTCCCAGCATAATCCATCACCAAATTACAAAAAGCCTTAACCCCTACATCCAGCATGCTGTCATCAATGAAAAAGTCTGGTGTATGGTGTGGCGCTGCTTTTGAAGGGTCCATGCCTTTGGGCATGCCACCGAGGTTAAAGAAAAATGCGGGTGCTTTTACGCCGAAAAAAGAAAAATCTTCTGCACCGGTTGTCCAGATGCCTGCTGTTGCATTTCCCTTACCGGCAGCCCTTTCTAGGGAAGGAACCATGGCGGCAACCAGTGCCGGATCGTTATAGGTTACAAGGGTCTTGGTATCAATATTTACTTCCACTTCTGCACCCCAAGCTTCTGCCACATTCTTTGCAACCAATTTTATTTTTTCATGCACATCTTTCTGCATTTTGCTGTCAAGGGTTCTGATGGTGCCTTCCAGTTCTGCTGTTTCAGGAATGATGTTGGCCCTTACGCCGCTGTGAAACTTACCAACGGTGATCACCACAGGGGCGATGGTCAGGTCTTGCTGACGGCTCACAATGGTTTGAAGGTTGTTGATGATTTGTGTGCCCACAACAATGGGGTCTATGCCAGTCCATGGCGTGGAACCATGGGTCTGCTTTCCTTTGATTTTGATGGTAAACCAATCAGAAGAGGCCATCATCGATCCGCTTTTGTATTTTATTTTGCCAATTTCAAGGTCAGATGAAATATGGAGTCCGAAAACGGCATCCACTTTTGGATTGTCCATGACCCCTTCTTTGATCATCAACGGTGCTCCACCTTCCTCATCACCGGGAGGGCCTTCTTCTGCTGGTTGGAAAAAGAATTTAACCGTACCGGAAATATCCTTTTTCATGCCTGCCAATACTTCCGCAGTGCCCATCAGGATGGAAGTATGTGTATCATGGCCACAGGCATGCATCACAGAAACAGGTGTTCCCATATAATCTGCCGTCACCGTTGATTTATAAGGAACATCAACCCTTTCCTTTACTGGAAGTCCGTCGATGTCCGCGCGCAGCGCGATAACCGGTCCTGGCTTTCCGCCACGCAGGACACCCAAAACGCCGGTCTTTGCGAGAAGGGTCACTTCAATTCCCAGGCTTTTCAGATGGTTGGCAATATATTGCTGTGTTTTAAATTCCCTGTTTCCCAACTCCGGGTTTTGATGGAGATGCCTTCTCCACTCGATGAGTTTTGGTGAGATGGCCTTGGACTTGCTTTCAATGGCCACTTCCATGGGGGATTGAGCCTGGCTAAAAATGGCAGAAAGAAGCAATGCAGTCAGAAGGAGATATCGGCGCATATTCTTAAATTATGTCCGTAAATTAAGCATTTTCATCCATCCCAACCCCATAACTCACGCGCATTTTCCATAACTTTGCACCCTTTCAGTAGATAAAATTTTAATACAATGATCAGTGCACGCAACATAACCCTCGCTTACGGAAAAAGGGTTCTTTTTGATGAAGTGAACATCAATTTCATCAAGGGTAACTGTTATGGTGTCATCGGAGCCAATGGCGCAGGGAAAAGTACTTTCCTGAAAATTTTGAGTGGTGAGATTGAACCCAATAAAGGAACCATCGATATCACGCCGGGTGAGCGCATGGCGGTTCTTAACCAAAATCAGTTCCAGTTTGATGAGCAGACCGTGTTGAATACAGTGTTGATGGGCCACAAGAAGATGTGGGCCATTGCACAGGAAAGGGAAACGATTTATGCCAAAGAGGATTTTTCTGAGGCTGATGGCATCAGGGCTGGTGAGCTTGAATCTGAATTTGGTGAAATGGGTGGCTATACGGCAGAAAGCGATGCCGCTACTTTTTTAAGTGACCTGGGAGTTACCGAAAAATACCATGTCACGCTGATGAAGGACATGCCTTCAAACATGAAAGTAAGGGTATTGTTGGCACAGGCCTTGTTTGGAAATCCAGACATCCTGTTGCTGGATGAGCCTACGAATGGTCTTGATCTTGAAACCATCAGCTGGTTGGAAAACTTCCTCGCCGATTACGAAAATATCGTATTGGTGGTGAGCCATGACCGTCACTTCCTGGATGCCGTGTGTACCCATGTTGCTGATGTAGACAGGCAAAAAATAAAAGTGTTCACCGGCAACTATACCTTCTGGTACGAGTCTTCCCAGTTGATGGCAAGGCAGCAAAATGACAAGAACAAAAAGACTGAAGACAAGCGCCAGGCCTTGATTGACTTCATTGCCCGTTTCAGTGCCAATGCTTCCAAATCAAAACAGGCAACTTCCCGGAAAAAAGCTTTGGAAAAACTCACCATTGATGAGATTGAGCCTTCCAACAGAAAATACCCCGGCATTATTTTTCAGCCATTGAGAGAAGTGGGCAACCAAATACTTTCTGTTGAAGGACTTTCAAAATCTGTAGACGGCAGGGTATTGTTTGATAAGATCAATTTTTCTGTCAGCAAGGGAGATAAGATTGCTTTTGTAAGCCGTGACCCATTGGCGATAACTGTGTTTTTTGAGATCATCAACAACGAATTGACGGCTGATGGAGGAAAGTTTGAGTGGGGAACAACCATCACCAAATCCTATTTACCAGTAGAAAATACTGATTTTTTCAAGGACGAGTATGGGTTGATGGACTGGCTTAGGCAATACGTTCCTCCCCATGTTACTGATGCTGATGAGCCTTTCCTGCGTGGATTTTTAGGGAAAATGCTCTTCAGTGGAGATGACATCGCCAAGAAAACGAAAGTATTGAGTGGGGGCGAAAAAGTAAGGTGCATGGTGAGCCGGATGATGCTCCAGAACCCCAACAGTGTGATTCTTGATCAGCCCACCAACCACCTCGACCTGGAAAGCATCCAAAGTTTCAATGAAGGATGCATCAATTTCCCCGGGGTTGTCTTGATGACTTCCCATGACCATACCTTCATGCAAACGGTTGCCACCAGGGTTATTGAACTTACGCCCAAGGGTTCCATTGACAGGTTGATGACCTTCGATGAATACCTGGCAGACAAGCGGGTGCAAGAGCTCAGGGCTGAAATGTATTGATAAGGATCATTGGTTTGATTGATGCCTTGAGTGAGCATATTGATGAAATGGATCTCGTTCCTGCGGTGAGCAATCGCCTTGATGTGAGGGTTCTTTGATCCTTACTGGCGGTATTCTCCAAACACATTCCTGAGCTTTTCTGCAATTTCCCCAAGCGTGCAATAATTTTCAACGGCATCAAGAACTGGGGGCATGAGATTGTTGCCATTGATAGCAGCATCCTCAATAGCGTTGAGGCATTGCTGGGCGCGTTGCTCGTCTCTGCTTGATTTCAGTTTTTTCAATTTTTCAGATTGCAGGTCCCTGATGGAGTCATCGATTTTCAGCAGTGTTGGCTCAGGATCTTTGGCTCCTTGAAATTTGTTGACGCCCACAACAATCTTGGTCTGTTGCTCCACTTCCCTTTGAAATTTGTAGGCGCTTTGGGCAATCTGTTCCTGCATAAACCCTTCTTCAATGGCGCGGACACTTCCACCCATTTCATCAATATGGGCCATGATCTCATTCACAGCAACTTCCATTGATGCAGTAAGGGATTCAACATAGTATGAGCCTCCCAGCGGGTCTGCTGTTTCAGCCACACCGCTTTCGAAAGCAATGATTTGTTGGGTTTTCAGGGCCACCTGCGCTGCCTCCTCTGTGGGCAGGCTCAGGGCTTCATCGTAGCCATTGGTATGCAAGGATTGGGTGCCACCCAATACTGCCGAGAGGGCCTGCAGGGTAACCCTGGCGATGTTGTTGAGGGGTTGTTGCTGCGTAAGGGTGCTGCCCCCAGTTTGTGCATGAAAACGCAGCATCATGGCCTTGGAGTCTGTTGCGCCAAGCGATTGCATGGTTTCAGCCCAGATCTTTCTTGCTGCACGGAATTTTGCCACTTCCTCAAAAAAATTGTTGTGGGCGTTGAAAAAAAAGGAAATTCTTTTGCCCAAGGTATTGATGTCAATTCCTTTTTCCATGGCAGCCTTTACATAGGCTTTTCCATTGCTCAGCGTAAAGGCGACTTCTTGTGCAGCCGTGCTGCCGGCCTCCCGGATATGGTATCCTGAAATGGAAATGGTATTCCATTTGGGCATGGCTGTGCTGCACCATTCAAACAAATCGGTGATAATGCGCATGGATGGGGCAGGAGGGTAGATATAGGTACCACGGGCTGCATATTCCTTGAGAATATCATTTTGTATGGTGCCTGTCAGTTGGGAAATATCAGCGCCTTTTTTTCTCGCTACTGCTGCATACAATGCGAGCAAGATAAAGCCAGTAGAGTTGATGGTCATGGAGGTGGAAACTTTTTCAAGGTCAATCCCATCAAAAAGAATTTCCATGTCTTCAATGCTGTCGATCGCCACACCTACTTTTCCGACTTCACCTTCAGCAAGGGCATGATCACTGTCATATCCAATCTGGGTTGGGAGGTCAAACGCAACGCTCAATCCTGTGACCCCTTGGGATAGCAGAAAATGGTAGCGTTTGTTGCTTTCTTCAGCTGTAGAAAATCCTGCATATTGACGCATGGTCCAGTGCCGACCCCTGTACATGTCTTCCTGTATGCCTCTTGTGTAAGGGAATGTTCCTGGACTGGGCTGGGGAGGTACAGCGTCTTCTGCTGAATAAACTTTTTTTATGGTGATGCCTGAGTCATTCCTGATGGGGGTATCCATGTTTTTTTTTTTAGAGCCTTGAAAGGTTATTCCTGGCTTCTGTTTTGAGCAGCTCAAGGACAATGGGCTGGATTGATGCATTGGGGTCTGCTGCCAGAAATGTTTTTAAAGCATCCACCAACAGATCGCCGGGAGCATCGATGGGTAAGGTCATCACCAGTTGTTCGAGGACAAAACACTGTTGCTCTTTCATGTCTACCACTGCTTGCCATGCGCTTTCAGCCACATAGATCTGTTGAGAAAGATTGTGTTCAAATTCCTGGGTAATGGCTTGTTTGAGCACATCTACAAGCTGATTCGCACCCAGGCTTCCTGCTGGAAAACGGGAAATCAGCGCAGGGAAACCGGAACGGTCTGCAAAAGTTACCAGGCGTTCATAGGCCTGTACACTGAGCATGGAACTGATGTCTGACATATATGTTTTGTTAAAACAAATGTACACCAATGGTATGGATTGCCGGTTTATGATTTATTATTAATTTTGCATAATGGAAATGCAAACAGAGATACCGGTAAAATTTACAGATACATCGATCATTGAGATCAGGCGTTTGTTTGAGAGCAGGCTTGTCGGCAGTGAAAAGTTACTTCGGGTAGGGGTTAAAGGAGGCGGATGTTCTGGCCTTAGTTATTTGTTGGAAATGGATGAGAAGACTGAAAGGGATGAGATTTTTGAAGTGGGCGGAATCCCATGCATCATTGATCCCGCCCATTCAATGTATTTGTTTGGAATGGAAATTGACTGGAAAAATGGTCTGGATGCGAGGGGGTTCATTTTCAACAATCCCAATGCTTCAGCGACCTGCGGTTGTGGCAGTTCGTTCGCTGTATAAAACTGATTTGATAGCATAAAAAAAGGCATTCTTTCGAATGCCTTTTTTTATGTCGATGCAATGCTATTATTTTTTCTTTCCTTTCTCGGAATCAGCTTCACCCAAAGGCTTGTTTTTTGCCATGTCCACCAATACTGGTGCGGCAACAAAGATGGATGAATAGGTTCCGGTTACCACACCAATCAACATAGCGAAAGCGAATCCCCTTGTTACTTCACCACCAAAGATGAAGAGGATGAGGAGGGTAATGAATACCGTGAGGGAAGTCATGATGGTTCTGCTCAGGGTATGGTTGATGGCTTTGTTGATGATGCTGCTCTTGGTTTCACCTTTCAGCTTTTGGCTGTATTCCCTGATCCTGTCGAATACAATAACCGTATCGTTCATTGAGAAGCCGATAACAGTCAGGATCGCAGCAATAAAGTGTTGGTCGATTTCCAGCGGGAAAGGAACAACACCTTTCAGGAAGGAGAATACGGCCAAGGTAACAAACACGTCATGGAGCAAGGCAATGATGGTTCCCATTGAATACCTCCAATCGCGGAAGCGAAGGAAGATATAAAGGAAGATGGCAATCATGGCAAAAATGGTAGCCTTTACTGCGCCTTTTTTCAGGTCATCAGAAATAGAAGGCTGAACCGTTTGGGAGCTCTGTTTGTAGCTTTTTTGGAAGTCGGCATAGGCCAATCCTTCAGGAAGGCTTTCTTTCAATCCTTTGAACAATGCACCTTCTACAGTAGAATCTGCACTCTTGCTTGGATTGTCGATCATGAAAGAGGTAGTAATGTTCAGGGTCTTGTTGTCTCCAACTGTTTTCAATACTGGGGACTCTCCAAAAACAGTTTTCAATGATTCCCTGATTTTCTCATTATCCGTAGCCTTATCAAATCTTACAGTATAGCTTCTTCCTCCTTTGTATTCAACGCCTTGGTCAAAGCCATTGAAAAGCGCAGCAACACCACCGATCAATACAACTACTGAAATGATGTAGGCAACTTTTCTGTATTCGATGAACTTGAAGTTGGCATGCTTGAATACATTGCGGCTGGTAGCAGTAAAGTACTCAAAATGCCTGTTTTTCTTTGTCCAGAAATCTGTAATCAACCTGGAAATCAGGATACCACAGAACAGGGAAAGAAGAATACCGAGGATCTGTGTTGTGGCAAATCCAAGTACTGGTCCCAGACCGAAGTAGAAAAGGATGATGGCCGTCAATAGGGTAGTGATGTGTGCATCAAGTACCGGTGCCATGGAGCGCTTGTATCCTTCTGAAACGGCCAATTGATAGCTCTTGCCAAAGTTCAGTTCGTCTTTGATCCTTTCAAATATGATTACGTTTGTATCAACCGCCATACCGATTGTCAATACAAGACCTGCGATGCCCGGAGCAGTCAATGTTGCACCCAAGGCACTAAGTACACCTACGGTGAACAGAAGGTTGAGGATAAGGGCGATGTTGGCCACCCATCCGCCTGTGTTATAATACACAAGCATGAGGATGAAGATCACAATGAATGAGATACCAAAAGCCATTGATCCTCCTTGGATTGCAGAAGCACCAAGGGTAGGTCCTACAACCTGCTCTTGAACAATCTTTGCAGGTGCTGGAAGTTTACCAGACTGCAATATGTTGGCAAGATCCTGCGCTTCTTCAATAGTGAAGTTCCCGCTGATCTCAGAATTTCCTGTAGTGATCGGGTTGATTACATTGGGGGCAGAATAAACGTTGTTGTCCAGAACAATGGCAATCGGCTTGCCTACATTGTTGGTTGTAAGTTCTCCCCAGATTCTCTCACCTTGCTTGGTCATGATCATTTTGATAGCAGCCCGACCACGGTCGTCATAGTCCTGAGAGGCTTGCTGTACGCCATCACCCTCAAGCCTAGCTTTGTCAGAACCTTCAACAGTTTTAAGGGCATACAAAGCAACGATATCGCTCTTTACACCTTTATCATTTGTTTCTGGAATGCCAAAAGCAAAACGGACATTTCCTGGAAATTGGCTTCTTACATTCTCCAGTGCCATGTATTCATTGAATAAAGCAGTGTCTCTTCCTGCGATATAACCCAGGTTGGGAGCGAAGCTCATCCTGCCTTGTTCATCCTGTTGGGGAGGAATGGGCTGGAAGATGGTGAAGAAGGATTTGCCTGATATTTTGCTGCTGTCTGCCTTGGTAGGTGTTTTGGCCTTCACCAGTTCGCCAATGGTGGCAGACTTGGTTGTGTCGGTAGCCTTTGCTGCTTCAGGGGCTGCAGTGGCAGTATCTTTTGTAACAGGAGCGCCGGCATAGTAATCTTTCAATGCTTTTTCAGCATCGGTGAAAGACTTGTCCAGTTCGCCAATGTTGTAAACCTCCCAAAATTGAAGGTTGGCAGTGGCTTGTAGGTACTTCCTTACACGCTCAGGATCATCCTTAACCCCAGGAAGTTCAACGGTGATGATGCCTTTGGTTTTGTCCAGCTGAATATTGGGTTGTGCCACTCCAAACTGGTCGATACGCTTTTGCAGTACGTTAAAAGTATTGCTGATGGCACCTTCTGCTGAAGCCTTCAATTTGGTGATGACAGTATTGTCGTTGTCTTCGATTTTGACAGTCCTTCCACCGGTACCCGCAAACAAAGTTGCAAGACGGCCGTTCGGATTTTGTGCCTTGTATGCATTGGCAAACAATGTAATAAAGTCATCATCGCTGTTTGACTTCTGGCGCATGGCCTCATTGATCGCATTGTTAAGACCAGGATCTTTGGAATTGTTGGCAAGGGTTCTGATAAGGCCTTCCAATTCTACTTCTAATGTTACACTCATCCCACCTTGAAGGTCAAGACCAAGATTCAATTCTTGTTCTTTGGCTTTTTGGTAGCTGATGGCACCTGTAATGCCATACGTTACAGTGGTTTCCCTGGTACTGTCAAGAAGCCTCCGGTATCTTTTGTTGAATTCAAGATCCTTCAACTCTGTATCAGCGTTGGGGAAGTTGGCTTTTACAAAAGCCTGGGCTTTGGACTCTTGCTTTTTCTCATAGCTGCGAACAACCCATGTGAAATGCAGTTGGTACAGGGAGATCAGGATCAGTGCAATCGCAAAAAAACGAACCAAACCTTTCAGTTGCATGTTAATTCTAGTTTATGCTTAAAAATTGAAACCCCGATTTATCGGGGGTGGGCAAAGATAGGGATTTTGAGGTCAAAATTTGTTTTAGGCATTTGATTTTTACGGCTGGCTGCTGGGGTAATGTTACTAACTTTCAATACCATTTATTCAAGGACTTTTTTAACTTCGCCAAAATTTTACAGCATGAAACTTTCTTCTCGCCTCGAGCTCTTTGCAGAACCGGAAACATTGAAAATGGCCAAACTGGGCAGGGAATTGAGGGAAAAAGGAATTGATGTGATCGATCTCTCCCTTGGAGAGCCTGATTTTGACACCCCTGACCACATCAAATCTTCATTAAAAAAGGCGGTTGATGATAATTATAGTCACTATACACCGGTAGCAGGCTATCCAGACCTCAGACAAGCGGTGTGCACAAAATTAAAGCGCGACAACAACCTTGATTACAAACCTGAAAACATTTTGGTGTCTACAGGAGCCAAGCAGAGCTTGGCCAATGTGGTGATGGCCATCGTCAACAAAGGGGACGATGTGGTTATCCCAACCCCATATTGGGTAACCTACTCAGAAATTGTGAAGCTTGCCGAAGGGAAAGTTACCCTTGTGCGTACTTCTATCGAAAATAAATATAAGCTGACAGCAGAACAGCTGGATGCTGCACTGACCTCAACTACTTCACTTTTCCTTTTTTCGTCCCCGTGTAATCCGAGTGGCTCTGTCTATACCAAGGACGAGCTGGCTGCTTTGGCGGGTGTTTTCAGGAAATACCCCGATGTGTTCATCATCTCTGATGAGATCTATGAATACATCAATTTTGTCGGCAAGCACGAGAGCATTGCCCAGTTTGAAGACCTGAAAGACAGGATCATCATCATCAATGGCCTCAGCAAGGGATATGCCATGACCGGATATAGGCTGGGATACATTGCTGCACATCCCAACATAATCAAAGCTTGTGAGAAGTTGCAAGGTCAATATACAAGTGGAGCCAATGCAGTGACCCAACGTGGCGCCATTGCAGCCCTCACCGGCGATCTGGCCCCCAGCATTGAAATGAACAAGGAATTTGGCCGCAGAAGAGAGCGCATGCTAGGCCTTTTAAAGGCCATCCCTGGGATCGAGATAGCCGAGCCAGATGGAGCATTTTATGTGTTTCCTGTGGTTACAGCCTATTTTGGGAAGAAAAATGGCGAGGAGCTGATCAAGGATGCTGACGATTTGTGCATGTACCTCCTGAATACCGCTCATGTGTCTACCGTTACTGGTAGGGCCTTTGGAGAACCAACCTGTATCAGGATTTCATTTGCCAACAGCATGCAGAAAATTGAAGAGGCAATGTCAAGAATAACTGCAGCTTTGGCGAACCTTGGTTAATGTTTTTAACACAATTTATTGAGCACAAGTGCGTTAAATGTTTTTCCTTTGCAAATATGTCTATTTTGACATATTTGCAAAGTTTAACAGAATGTACTTGGAATGATGCCTAGAAGTTTTCTCTTTCTTCTTTTGCTATTCATCAATGTGGTTGTCCTTGGGCAGGGTCAAACTGTAAAGATCACTCCGGGTGATAGTGCTATTTGCAAGGGTCAGTCCATTCCTTACAATGCCTATTTATACAAAGGCAGCTTCCAGTTTATAGGTTCTTTTGACGGCAAAGATTATTTTATGGACACCATTTCAAGGAGTTGGACCGATGCAAGGTTGGCTGCACAAGGAAATGGAATGGATCTTTGGGTGATTGACAGCATCCAGGAGAACGATGCGGTGTATAACATGATTCCCCGCAGGGGACAGACCAATACTTTTTTCTGGTTTGGTCTTTTTCAAGATCCGGTTTTAGAGGCAGCGGGCACTGCTGCCAGTGGTTGGAAATGGCTGGATGGGAGGGCACTGGATACTACATTTAAATATTGGTACAACAGCCCGCCTTTTGTTGAGCCAGATGATGTGTTCCAATCTTCCATAGGGGCAAATCATGCTGCTTTGGGTTTAAATAACTCAGGCGCTAGGTGGAGCGATATGACCAATATCTTTTCATCTATTTTCAAGGGCCATGCCATTGCAGAGGTAAATAAAAGTACCCTTATTCTTGAATGGTCTACTGGAGAAACCAATACAGGATCCATCAATGTTACCCCTCTTTCAACCCAATCCTACTTTCTCGACATTACTTATGGGGGGAACAAAACAAGAAGCAATACCTCATTGGTGACGGTAAATCAGGCAATGGCCACAGCGTCATTTGATGTACCTGCCAGTTCAGATACCTGTCTCATTAGCAATAATGTTGTATTGACCAATACATCTGTTTCTACTGATCCTTCTAATACCACCTACGAATGGAATTTTGGTGATGGCAGCAAATCAACCCAATTTTCCACAACTTACCAGTTCAGGGCTGCACAAATTTTCACAGTCATTCTTACTGCGAAAGACATCAATGGCTGTGAAACCTACGCTTCCAGGCCTGTAACAATAAAGTCCTCACCTTTAATACCTGTCATCACTTATCCGACAGGGTCCAATATTTTTTGTACTGGAGATTCTGCATTTTTGAATACTGTTGTTGTGCAGCCCGATCCTGCTGCTGGGTTTGTTTGGTATCGAAATACTGTTCTCGCCGGGAATGGACGAAGCTTGGTGGCAAAAACCAGTGGTACTTATATGTTGGAATGCACAAATGTCAACGGATGTTCAAACAAAACCTCCGTCAATATAACAGTCAACCCATTGCCTGCAAAACCTGTACTTTCCATTGTGAGTGGCTTTTCAAATGTTGTTTGTCAGCTCGACAGCAGTTATCTGCAGTCTTCAACTGCTATCAACATAACCAAATTCAATTGGTATACTGGGGAGGCTCAGTCTCCATCTCTGATATCCAATGCTTCACTTAGAAATCATTATGTAAAGGCTCCAGTCTCCATGGGCAACAGCCTTGTAGTTACAAGTTTTTTCGTAAGGTCAATTGACGACAATGGTTGTATTTCGCCATTGTCTGATTCCGTTGTGATTACTTTCAAGCCATCTCCAGTTGTTGCTCTAAGTGTCCTGTCTGGCAAAACCATCTTTTGTGAGGGCGATTCAACAAGACTGATTGCCATTTCAAAGTCAACTGGCAATACCTATCAATGGAGGCGTGACCTCACTAACCTGGTTTCTCCTGATTCCTTTTTTGTAGCAAAAATTACAGGGTCTTATGGCCTGTTACTTACAAATTCTTTTGGATGTTCTGCTTCATCTAATTTGATAACAATATTGGCAAATAAATATCCAATTGTTCCAGTGATTATTCCAGATGCAAATGCTGCAGAAGTGTTAACTGATGGAACAGTCAATATTTGTACTGGATCGAACCTTAATTTACGGACAGCCAATATTGTAGGTGGAATATATCAATGGTTCAGAAATGGAGTAGCCATGTTCCCCCCTGGAATCAATTCAAGTATAATTGTAAATGCGGCAGCAAAATACCAAGTATTGGTTTCTGCAAATGGATGTACCTCTACCTCAGCAGAAACACTTGTTGAATTACTGCCACTGCCAACCGGTTCTTTAATTGCCCCTTCAACCAATTCAATTTGTGAAGGGTATACCGTAAAGTTGGATGCAACCGGCGCATTTGGGTACCAATGGTATTTCAACAACAGCAAGCTTGCTGGTGCGGTGCAGTCTTCATACATTGCCAACGGTCCGGGTTTGTACAAGGTTGAATTTTCAACCAATAAGGGGTGTAAAAAAATGAGTACCAATTTTGTTAACCTGGTTACAATCAAAAAGCCAACAGTGCTTTTCACCAATGATTTGTATTGTATCAATGTTGCTTCCAGTTTTACCAATAAATCAGAATCTTCCAACAGTGGTTCGGTAGGCTATTCCTGGAGATTTCAAAATGGTAAGGTTGACACCAATTTTAATGTTGTTCATGTTTTTACTGGATCTGGAAATTACCGTGTTTCCCTCACGGTGAAACCAAAGGATTGTCCTCAATTGTCAGATTCTAGCATTGTATTGGTAAAGGTTGATGCTCCTCCCAAAGGTATTTCTTATTTCCCCATCAATGCAATGGCGGGGAAACCAATTAGCCTTGTTGCCCGTGCAATTGGTGATGTATACCAATGGAGACCCTCAACAGGCTTAAACAGCGCATTTATTCGTTTGCCCATATTGAATCCAACCACAGAGCAGTTGTATACAGTCAATATCACCAACCGTGCCGGATGTAATGTGATAGATTCACAATTGGTGAGAGTTTTTGATGAATCAGATATCTATGTTGCTGGCGGGTTTACTCCCAACCGGGATGGTAAAAATGACAGGGTTTATCCGATTGCAGTTGGCGTATCCGTTTTCTACTCAATCAAGATATTCAACCGATGGGGTAACCTGGTTTTTGAATCCAATTCGCTGGATGCAGACCTGGGTTGGGATGGCTCTTTTAAAGGAAAAGATCAGCCAGCCGATACCTATACATGGGTAGTTTATGGCATTGGTCAAACAGGTAAACCCATCAGCAAATCAGGATCGGTGGTATTAATCAGATAAAATGAAGATGATAAAACACTACATATCGCTGGTTTTCATTTTTCTGCTTCCTTTTGCTTCAGAGGCACAGGATGCACATTATTCACAATATTTCAACGCTCCGCTTTCCCTGAATCCTGCATTCACAGGGTATTATGATGGGAAGCACCGTCTTGCCACCAATTTTAGAAACCAGTGGATGGGGGCTGGTGATCCCTTTACAACTGCAACCGTTGGTTTCGATACAAGAATATTGGCGCAGCAAATGGACAAGAGTATGCTTGGTGTTGGCCTTGTGTTGATGGGTGACAGAACAGCTACAGGTGCTTACAACAGCAATTATGCCAGCTTGTCAACTGCCTATCACCAGGCATTGGACGAGGAAGGGTTTCAACACCTGGCGGTTGGTTTTCAGGGAAGTATAGGTACGAGGATGCTTGATTACAACCGGGTCTCATTCAACAATCAATTTGCCAGCAGGGGATTTGATCTTTCGCTCTCCAACAACGAAAATTTTGTTACCAGGAGAAGTGCTTATGTTGATTTCAATGTTGGATTGATGTACAATTACCTGAAAGACAGAAACAGGTTTTTCATTGGTACGTCCTATTACCATATCAATCAACCCAAGATGAGTTTTTTGGGCAATGATGAATATATGTTGCCTGCAAGAGCGACCGTTCATGCAGGCGCATCATTTTTGGTTGGAGCACAGGGGGAATTGTTTCTCAGTGGGCAATTCATGAATCAAGCCGGTGTAAACAGTACCACTTTTGGATTTGCTTATGGATTTAGTCCTTATCAAATGGATGATAACAATGTATTCTACGCAGGGTTGTTTTATAGAAACCAGGATGCTGTTTACCCTTATCTGGGATATCTGTTAAATGATGTCCAGATTGGATTGAGCTATGACATCAACACCTCTGGCATTCAAACGGGTAACCGCAGGAACAAGAGTTTTGAACTTTCTGTAATTTATCACTTCTTTGATCCCAATTCTACCAGAAGGGTCATGCCCTGGTATTGATGTTTTTTACCAAGCAATGCCATAATCTTCTCCGTGGTTGCTTGATCCACCCCAAAGACTTCCATGTTTCCAGTCAAATTTAATCGCATTGATTGGTCCTGATGTCCTTTCCGTGAAGCTTAAGGTATAGCCCATCTTTTTCAAGGCTGTCCTAACCGATTCAGGTGTTTTATCTTGCAATAAAATGCTTCCTGGCCTGGGTTTTCTCTCCTCCGTTTTGGTGCCACCCAGGGATAGCCATAACTGGTTTGAATTGATGTTGGCGGCTTCAGAAGCCTGTTGAACGGTCATGCCAAATTCAACCACATTCAAGAAGAATTGCAAAAGGTTCTGGTCTTGTGTATCTCCACCTTGAACGGCAAATGCAAGAAATGGTTTGCCATCCTTCATGGCGAAACTTGGGGTAAGCGTAACGCGTGGTCGTTTGCCAGGGGCAACCACATTGAATGGATTGAGGGTGGAGTCAAGCACAAAACTTTGCATCCGCTGGCTCATGCCAACGCCAGTTTTCCCCGCAATGCAGGCAGGGATCCATCCTCCGCTGGGGGTAATGGAAACAACCCAGCCCTCAGCATCGGCTGCTTCTACAGAAGTTGTCCCCCTCCATAAACGGTCCTGATAATCCAGTTCAGCCATGGCAATGGCTCCTGAATCGTGTGCTGGAACAAAGCTTCTTTTGCTGCTGTCAAACCCTGCGAAACCTCTTTTGGCAAGCAGGCTGAGGTAGGGGTTTGTTCTTCCCTCAAATGGATATGGGTCTCCGGGGCCAATGTTGGGATCATTTTTATCTGGGTTGATCTGTGCTGCCCTCATTTTGGCGTATTCCTTGCTGAGCAAACCTTTGATGGGTTGTTTGGGTCCAAAATAAGGATCACCGTAATAAAAGTCGCGGTCTGCAAAGGCCATGCTCATTGACTGGTAAACAGTATGGATATAGCGTGTGCTGTTGTATCCCATTGATTTCAGGTCAACATTTTCAAGGATATTCAAGGCTTGCAACATAGAAGGCCCCTGTGTCCAGGGCTGCAGTTTGTACACGTCAATTCCTTTGTAGTTGGTATGGGTTGTTTCTTCTTCAATGGGTTTCCAGTTGGCCAGGTCTTGTTTGGTGATCAATCCACCTTGTTCCTGACAGCCCCTGACAAATTCAGTGGCAATATCACCCTTGTAAAACCTGTCATAGGCAGCCATGATGGCTGCTTTCCTTGACAACCCTTTTTTTAGGGCAAGCTGCTCTGCTTCAACCATCTTGGAAAGGGTAATGAAAAGTTCCTCCTGTTTGAAGATTTCACCTGCTTCAGGGGCTTCTCGTTTTTCTCCGGCATGGGGAAGAAATACTTTTTTACTGTAGGGCCATTCTTTGATTCTTTCCTTTCCTCTTTCAATGCTATTGGCGGTTTGGGCATCAATCGGATAGCCTGATGCAAGCTGCATGGCTGGTGCCAGCACCTGTTTCAAACTCATGGTACCATAGTTGGCCAGCATATGACAAATGCCACCAGGGGTTCCTGGAGTGGTTGCAGCCAATGGTCCAAATTCTGGTGGGAAATTGTACCCTTTCCCTTTGAAAAAAGCTGGGGTTGCACCAGTTGGCGCCACTCCCATCGCATTCAGGGCAATGACTTTTTTGGTTTTGGGATTGTAAATGATGGCCTGTGTTTCTCCTCCCCAGCTCAATACATCCCACATGGTACAGGTTGCAGCAAGCATGGCACAGGCAGCATCAACAGCATTTCCACCCTTGTTGAAAATGGTGGCTCCGGCAGTTGCCGCCAGGGGCTTTCCGGTAATGGCCATCCAATGTTTCCCATGCAACGGGGGTTTCTGTGTTTGTTGTGCAAATGCAGTTCCAATAAGCATTGCAGCAATACAGCCTGATACGATTTGTTTTTTCATAACCTTATGCTTCTTTGTAGAATTTACCTTTTTTCATGATCAAGTCAACTTAAAGTAAGAATACAAGTTATTGAAAATTGCAATGTGTTGCTTCTCTTGTTGAGCTTGGTTCGGGATTGTTGTTACGGGAACGATTTCGTAAAAAGATGCCTTGAAAACCCATGCACCACCCGTGTTTTTGTATATTTGAATCCTTAACTATAACATATGGACATCAGGTTTGCTATCGGGAAAAACGAAACAAAAACTTTGGATACGAACGGGTTGCGGGACAATTTCTTGGTCAGCGAACTTTTTCAGGAAGACAAACTGAAGCTTACCTATTCCCATTATGACAGAATGATTATTGGTGGCGTTTTACCCCTCAAAAAATCAATTGCCCTTTCCAATCATTCCGAGTTGCGTGCAGAATATTTTTTGGAGAGAAGGGAATTGGGGATCATCAACATTGGTGGCAAGGGTGAGGTTGTGGTAGACGGAAAAAAACATGGTCTGAAAAAACTCGAATGTTTGTATGTGGGAAAGGGTGCTAAAAAAGTAACCTTTAGCTCGGTGGATAAAAAAGACCCAGCCAAATATTATTTGCTTTCTGCACCTGCTCATCACACACATCCCACGAAGAAATTCACCAAGGAGCAGGCTTCTCCAGTAGCATTGGGAGATGCTGCCACATCCAACAAAAGAACTGTTTACAAGTATATCCACAGGGAAGGCATCCAAAGCTGTCAGCTGGTCATGGGATTGACCGTTTTGGAAAAAGGGAGTGTTTGGAATTCGGTTCCTCCACATACCCATACCCGCAGGATGGAAGTTTACCTTTATTTTGACCTTGATGCATCCCAGCGCCTATTCCATTTCATGGGAGAACCGCAGGAAACAAGGCATATCGTCATGGCCAATGATGAGGCAGTGATTTCTGCTCCATGGAGCATGCATTTTGGAAGCGGCACATCCAACTATTCATTCATCTGGGGCATGGCGGGTGAGAACCTGGATTATACCGACATGGATCCGGCCCCCATCACTACATTGAAATAATCAATCAACAAGAACCATTAAATACATCACCATGTCAAAGAAAGTTGTAACCCTTGGAGAGATCATGCTCCGTTTGTCTACACCCGATTTTAAGCGATTTGTTCAGGCCGATACATTTGATATCACCTATGGTGGTGGTGAAGCCAATGTTGCCGCTGCCTTGTGCAATTATGGACTGAACGGAACATTTGTAACCAAAGTTCCCAACAACCCAATCGGTCAGTCTGCCATCAACCATCTTCGCCGCTATGGTGTAGATACACAATTCATTGCCAGGGGTGGTGACAGGCTTGGCATCTACTTCCTCGAGACAGGAGCTTCCATGAGGGCTTCACAGGTTGTGTATGACAGGGCTGGCGCATCCATTGCAGATGTTGATGCTTCAGAATTTGATTTTGATAAAATTCTTGATGGGGCAGACTGGTTCCATACAACTGGTATTACACCCGCCTTGTCAGACAAGGCAGCAGCATTGACCGAAGCGGCTTTGAAAGCAGCCAAGGCCAAAGGCATTACCACCAGCATCGACCTGAACTACCGCAAGAAATTGTGGAGCAAGGAAAAGGCAAGAGACGTCATGACAAGGCTGTGCCAACATGTTGACGTTTGCATCGGAAACGAAGAGGATGCTGATACAACACTTGGCTTCAAAGCAAAAGATACCGATGTTACCAAAGGTGAATTAGACCTTGATGGTTTCAAGGACGTTTTCAAACAAATGAAAGAGAAATTTGGATTCAAATACATCGCTTCATCCCTGCGTGAAAGCCATAGTGCCAGCGACAATGGATGGAGCGCATTGTTGTATGATGGCAATGAGTTCTACCATACAAAAAAATACAATGTGCGCATTGTAGACCGTGTGGGCAGTGGCGATAGCTTTGCCAGCGGACTGATTTATGGACTGGTTACCGGAATGCCAATGCCTGAAGCAGCAGAGTTTGGTGTTGCCGCCAGTGCCATCAAACATACCATTCCCGGAGACCTCAACCATGCAACATTAGGAGAAGTAAAGGACCTGATGAAGGGTGATGGTAGTGGAAGGGTTCAGCGTTAATTCATTCAATTAGGATAAAATAAAAAATCATGATCATTGATTCAGTGCAGAATGCAAGCAAATATTGCAGCATCCATCCTCTTTTTACAAAAGCTTTTGAGTACATCAATACAACAGACCTGGCTTCGTTGGAAGTGGGTAAGTATGATATTGCAGAGGGATTGAAGGCCATCATTTCAAATAAATCAGGAATGACGGCAGAGGAGTCTGCTGCAAAATTTGAGTGCCACAATGCCAACATTGATATCCAGCTCTGCATCAAAGGAGTTGAAACACTGGGATGGAAACCCCGCCAAGACTGCAAGTCTGAGCGGGAGCCCTACAATGCTGAAAAGGATGTTTTGTTTTTTACCGATAAGCCCGATATGTTTTTCCAGTTGACTGATGGTCAGTTTGCGATCTTCTTTCCAGAAGATGTACATGCGCCCATGATTGGAGAGGGAGAAATCAAAAAACTGGTGATAAAGGTTAAAATCTAAATGACTTTCAACATTACATTGATTCACGTAAACATCTTATTATGACAAGTGCTAAAATAGTTATGGACGCCATTGTGGCGCAAGGAATGCTCCCCCTTTATTTCAATCCTGATGAAGCCATCAGTATTGGGGTGCTGCGCGCTCTTCACCGTTCAGGTGTTGTAGCCGTGGAATATACCAACAGAGGCGATGCAGCTCTTCAGAATTTTAAAAAATTGGTTGAGGTGCGCAATGCAGAAATGCCTGGTATGTTGTTGGGTGTGGGGACCATCAAGAACATGCAGCATGCTACCGATTACCTGGCTGCTGGTGCTGACTTTCTGGTCAGTCCTGGTTATGTTGCAGAGGTTGCGGCGCATTGTATAAAACATGATATTTTCTTTGGCCCCGGTTGCATGACACCCACCGACATCATTGCTGCAGAAAACGCAGGAATCAAATTCATCAAATTGTTTCCAGGAAACCTTCTGGGGCCTGAATTCATGAGCAGCATCAAGGAAATCTTTCCAAAACTGGTATTCATGCCAACAGGTGGCGTAGATACAACCCGTGAAAGCATTGAAGGTTGGTTCAAAGCTGGCGTAAGTGCAGTGGGAATGGGCAGCAAGTTGGTGAGCAAGAAACTCATGGAAGCCCACGATTATGATGGGATTGAGCGCAGCGCAAAACAGGTTTTTGAATTGATCAAATCTATCAGGGGGTAAATAACAAATCATGCAACAATCTTTTCTTGCCACCGTCACTTTAGCGCTTATGATTTCATTTTCTGCAACTGCCCAATATGAACCTTTGTATAAAAAGAAGGTTCCCAATTTCATTGAAGCAGCCAATGAAGAAACTGAAGCGGTAACTGGAGGTATCCTGAGGATATCAAAAGTTTCAATCCCCGGGTACGCTTTTTTCAGTGCTGGTGACGATGGAACAAAAAAGCCTTGTGTAATCATTTGCCCAGGTGGTGGCTATGGTATTCTTGCCGCCCAACATGAGGGAACAGATGTTGCGAAGTTCTTCAACAGCATCGGGGTTCATGCAGTGGTACTCAAATACAGAATACCCTCTGCCAAGCACCAGGAGCACAAAGAAATCGCTCCCTTGCAGGATGCACAACAGGCCATCTTCATGGTCAGAAAAAATGCAAAGAAATGGGGCATTGATCCTGATAAAATTGGCATCATGGGATTCTCAGCCGGAGGGCATTTGGCTTCTTCCCTTGGCGTCCATTACAATGACCCAAAGCTTAATTTTAAAGGGAAAACATCATTGAGGCCTGATTTTCAGGTATTGATTTATCCCGTAATCTCCTTCAGTAATCATGCACATTTGGGGTCAAGAAATAATTTGTTGAGCCCCGATACCACTGCAAGCCTCATCAACTATTATTCCAATGAACTTCAGGTAAATGCCCAAACGCCTCCTGCCTTTTTGGTGCACGCCAAAGATGACAAGGCTGTTCCCATCGAGAATTCAGAAATGTATTTGGCTCAGCTCAAAAAATTTGGGGTGGCTGGTGAATTGTATGTGTATGAAAAGGGGGGACATGGTTTTGGTATGATCAACAAAACCAGTGATGTGAAATGGACAGACCTGCTGACAAAATGGATGCAGCAGATGAAAATTATTCTATAGCAGATTTTTTCTTTAAAAATAATGGCGGCCGCAAGAGCGGCCGCCATTATCATATTAACAGGCTGTGAATGTTTAGTACTTGAAGATTTTTCCACCGGCCATTACCTCTTGGGTCTTTTCATCGAAGGTTACTTTTTCTCCTGTTCTTGCTGCCGCATTGGACATGATGGTAGCAATGGAATGGCTATATCCCGCTTCAACAGGGGCATTGGTTTGTTTTCTGCTCCTGATGCATTCCATCCAGTTGCGCACATGTGCAGATGTAAGGGGATCTCCTCCGGTGTTGGCACCCGATTCAACTTTTACAACTTTTTCTGTGAGGTTCATCTCAGGAAGAAGGACTGGCTTCATTCCCATTGGCTTGGCAAATCTTTCTATGAGTCCACCTTTGGGTGATACCTTGTTGTTGATGAGGTTGAGCTCACCACCAACACTGTAATAGACTTCACTGGCGTTGTCATCACCATTGTGCATCCTGGACATGAAGACAACCTGGAATCCTTTGGAAAGATCATCCGTCGGGCCATAATCAAAAACGGCTGTTGTGGTATCCCAGTTCCTTCTGCCATCTTTCCACTGGTAAACGCCTCCGTTGGCAACCACACTTCTTGGATGTGCAAGCCCGGTAAACCAATGCACTGTATCAATTTGATGGCTCATCCACTGACCAGGCATGCCTGATGAATATGGCCAGAACAAACGGTATTCAAGGTATTTGCGGGGGTCGAACTTTTCAAAGGGCCTGTTCATCAAATAGCGCTTCCAGTCAAGATCCTCTTCATGGCATTTGGCCACAAGGTCTGGCCTGCGCCACCTGCCTGGTTGGTTTACATTCCATGTCAATTCAACCATGGTAATGTCTCCGAACTGTCCGGATTTGATAAACTTCTCTGCTGCATGGTAATTGGCTCCTGATCTTCTCTGAGATCCAATCTGGATGATCCTGTCAGAGGCCTTTGCAGCCTTTAATGCTGCACGGTTATCTTCCATGGTTTCAGCAAAAGGTTTCTCTACATAGATGTCTTTGTTGGCTTTCAGCGCTTCAATGGTATGCAAAGCATGTTGAAAGTCTGCGGTAGATATCATCACAGCATCAATGTCTTTGAGTGCATACAATTCATCATTGTTTTTGCAACCGATGATGTCGTGCTCAAACTTATTTTTCAGGAAATCCACCCCTTCATTCCTGCGTACTTTCCAGATATCGGAAACGGCAACAATGTCGAAATTAAGTTCTTTGTAATGCTGCATGAAAGCGGGGATATGAGACTGCTTGTGTCTGTCGGAAAATCCTACTACACCAACCCTTACGCGGTCATTGGCGCCTAAAATGTTTCCATACGATTTGGCTGTCCATCCCATGGATGCCAGAGCAGTGGCTGCTGTAGCCTGTGCTGTTTGTCTGATGAATGTTCTGCGATGAGTCATGTTTGGGGTTTAAGAGGTTGACTAAAGTTCCTTGATCTTCATGCTTCTAAAACTAACTTTATCATTATGGTCTTGGATGAGGATTCTGCCTTTGGGCGCCATTCCAAAATTTTCAGTTTTTGCATACTTGCTTCTTGCCACAAGTGCATTATAAATAGGTGTTCCCCTTTTGTATTCTACCATCTTGAAGCCATTGAGCCAATGTTCAATCATGCCATTGGGGTGGGCTATGATTCTTGCACGGTTCCATTCACCAATGGCAGTCCTGTCTCTTCTGTTGGCATTGGGGTCAAGCCCGGTAGCAGCAGGAATCAGGTCATACAAAGATGCCATTGTTCTGTTTCCTCCTACGCCCATTTTGGCATCAGGATGTTTTGCATCATCGAGGATTTGGAACTCCGGACCAACTCCTGCTTTTTTGTCTTTGCTTGGAACAATAAAATATTTGATTCCAGAATTGGCACTATCGGTGATTTTGAATTCAAATTGAAAGTCGAAAGCACCAAATTCCTTTTCGGTAATGATGTCGCCACCATCTACACGCTCTTCGTTACCCGCATTCCGAATAGACAACTCACCATTGGCGATTTCCCATCCTTTTGATGGAAAGGCAGACATATTTGCTGACTGCCATCCTGTGGATGATTTACCATCCCACAGCAGAGAATAACCCTGCTTTTTTTCTTCATCAGATACAGTGTTGTTGAGGAGATTAACAACAAAGATATTGTCTGAAGGGGATGGCTTCAGGTTGGTTGTTTTGATCTTGATGTTTTTCCAATGGATTTCTTTTCCTTCATCTTCCTTGTTTTTAATGGCATGAACCTGAAGGGCAATAAAGCCTTGGGGTGTGAGGTCATCAATGAGATAGGAGCAAGCCACACCATTGATCCAGGTCCTGATGGTATTGCCAATACACTCAATCTTGTAGTGGTTCCAATCCGTTTTTTTAAATGCTTTTTGGGCAGGTTGATTATAATCAAGTGGGTAGAGCCATCCACGCCTTGCTTCATCATAAATTCCGCCACTCCAGGCCCTTTCAGACGGATCTACTTCTGCCTGGTAACCCCTTACCCTGTCTGGTACCTTGTTGTTGGCGCCTTCATTGGAAGTGATGCTCCTGAACTGGATGCCCGAATTCATGTCGGCAAACATTTTCAGGTCAAGCTCCAAAATGAAATCACCATACAGTTTTTCCGTAGCCAGGAATGAGTTGGGCTCTCCGTGCACAGTTGTGCCAACGATTTCTCCATTTTTTACTGCGTATTTGGCTTTTCCATTCAATTGCTTGAACCCGCTGAGGTCTTTGCCGTTGAACAGGGAAGTCCATTCGCTTTTTTGTTGTGCCATTGCCATTGTAAACAAAAGGCAAGACAGCATTGTCATTTTGATCTTCATATATGTAATTGTAATTTTTATACTCCTCCAAACGCCACAAACCCACCATCAACGCCAATATCCGTTCCATTCACAAATTTAGATGCATCACTCAATAGATAGATCAATGCGCCTATCAACTCATCGGGTTTCCCCATCCTGTTGTCTGGTGTTTTTTTGATAACCAGGGTTCCTCGTTCAGTGTAGGAGCCATCTGGGTTGGTCAGTAAGGTTCTGTTTTGTTCTGTCAAAAAGAATCCTGGCATGATGGAGTTGATGCGGATCTTATCGCCATGTCTTTTTGCTGTTTCAACGGCCATCCATTTGGTAAAGCAATCTACACCAGCCTTTCCAATGCTGTAGCCAAGCACTTTTGTAATGACTTGTTTTGCACTTACAGATGAAATGTTGACGATGCTTCCCCCATTTTGTTTGGCCATGGCGGAGCCTATAATTTTGGTTGGGATGATGGTGCCCATAAGATTGAGGTCGAGCACTTGTCTCAAGCCATCAATGTTCATGTCAAATACATCTTGGTCTGGCTGGATAACACCCTGGGGCATGTTGCCGCCAGCGCCATTGACGAGTCCGTCAATGCTGCCGAATTTTTCGAGTGTAATGTCCCGGACTTTTTCCATGTCTTTTTCATCCAATACATTTCCTTTGATGAAAAGGGCCTTTCCGCCATTGGCATTGATTTCTGCCGCACGCTTGTTTCCTTCCTCCTCATTTCTTCCAACAATTACTGCAGTGCCTCCAAAGGAAACGATGCCTTCGATGAAGGCCTTTCCCAGGATACCAGTTCCTCCGGTAACAACAATCACTTTGTCTTGTAATGAAAACAATGTTGAATAACTCATTTTTTATTTTTTGATCAAACTGTTCATGATGCCAAGCATCTTTCAACAGCATATTTATAATGTCTTGTTCAGTACAATGGATAATCAGCGAATCAATACAATTGGCGCTGAAGCCATTTCATCAAAGTCCACTTCTCAAAATCCCCAATTGCAATCCGCGCAGTTCGGCCAGTCCCCTCAATCTTCCAATGCAAGAGTAGCCGGGGTTGGTGACTTTTTTCAGGTCATCAATCATTTGGTGTCCATGGTCTGGTCTGAAAGAAATTTGGTTGGGCACATCCTGCTGAATTTTCAACAATTCCTTCATCACAGCATACATGTCTGTATTGCCTCCCAAGTGATCATCTTCAAAGAAATTGCCATCTGCATCACGCCTCGTGTTTCTGAGGTGTATAAAGTGAACGCGGGACCCCAATGCTTTAGCCATGGATGGCAGGTCATTGTTGGGGTTTGCGCCAAAAGATCCAGTGCAGAAACAGACGCCGTTGCTTTTGTTGGGAACCGCATTGATGATGAACTCAACATCCTCCAAGTTCTTTACAATTCTTGGAAGTCCAAGGATATCGATTGGCGGATCATCTGGGTGTATGGCCAATTCAAGACCCAATGCATCACAAAGGGGTGTAATCTGTTGAAGGAAATAAACCAGGTTGCTACGAAGTACATCGGCATTGATGTCGTCATAACGGGAAAGCTTTTCCCTCATGTCTTCAACCGTAATTTTCTTTTCGCCAGGGATGCCAAACATCACAACGCCTGCAATCTTATCCAGTTCTTCTTGTGTGTAAGCCGCATGACGGGTTTCCGCTTCTGCCACAACGTTGGCAGGGTAGGAGGCTGCAGCATTTTTACGCTGGAGGATATAAATGTCAAACACTGCCAGATCCACCCAATTGAAATAAAGGGCTTTTGATCCGTCAGGCATTTCATAATCAAGATTGGTCCTTGTCCAGTCGTTGACCGGCATGAAATTATAGGTAATGACCCTTAACCCGGCCTTGGCCAGATTGCTGAGGCTTTCTTTGTATTTTTCTATCCAAGATTGAAAATTGCCAGTCCTGGTTTTGATTTCTTCGTGTATGGTCACACTTTCTACCACGTCCCAGGTAAGGCCATAAGATTCAATCAAGGCCTTTCTTTCCATGATTTCTTCATAGCTCCATACTTCACCATGCGGTACATGGTGCAATGCGGTAACAATGCCAGCTGCGCCTGTTTGTTTGATGTCTTGAAGGCTGACGGGATCATTGGGGCCAAACCATCTCCATGTTTGTCTCAGTTCTTTCATGTTCATTGTGTTATGATCTCTACTTTTTCGATATTTTTTTTGAGTATTTCTTTTTTTCTCAACAAAATGCTGCTGTCGGTTTCTTTGGTAATGACGCCATTGGCAATGCTCTTCCCATCTTTTCCGATAATCTTCAATTCAATGCCTTTGCTGATGAAGTATTGATAGGCTGACTTCTCATAAGTACTCACAGCAGCGGGGGGTGTTCCTGAACCATTTTTAGTGGTGATGACAATGACTCCTCCAAATCCACGACCTCCATAGGCAGCAGTGGCCGCTTCATCTTTCAACGCAGTCATGGATGCCACATCCATGGGGTTGATCATGGAAATGTCACCATCATAAATGGCCTTGTCCACAACGAAAATGGCAGGTACCTTTCCTTTCATATTTCTTGCATCCCTGATGTATACCTGCTGTTGGGTTTTGAGGCTGCCGGAATTCATTGAAATTTCTACACCAGGAATTGTGCGCAGGAGGTCAAAAATATTTCTCACTGCACCACTGCTGATGTCTTGTGTGGTTTGG
This sequence comes from uncultured bacterium, assembly GCA_903834825.1. Taxonomy (GTDB): domain Bacteria; phylum Bacteroidota; class Bacteroidia; order Chitinophagales; family Chitinophagaceae; genus Pollutibacter. The sequence continues at coordinate 29,922 of CAILKQ010000192.1, forward strand.
GCTATTGATCCCATAGCACACAAAATTGCCAATAAAAATCCAGTTGATGTGGTGATCATTTTTTGGTATTGGCGAGTTCTTTTGCTTTTGTTGTGGTATAATATTTGGCAATCATGTTGGGCACTTCCCAGGCTGGCATGTTGTTGTTTTGAAGATAATCCAGGTATTTTTTGGTAACCTGTGCAAAATGGGATTCATGTCCGTCATTGTATTTTTCAGGAACGCTGATGGTCCAACCATTGCTGATCTTCACCAATGCAATGCCAGGGAATGTTTGGCTGATTTTTTGGATGCTTGCTTTCAATTTGTCTTCAAATGCAGCATCCTTCTGCCTTTGCTCAATATAAAGGGTAGGCTTGAAATTCTCTTCCTTGCCTTGCTTGATGATCAGAGAAGCCTTTGTTCCACGCATCAAGGAATAATGGGTGTCTCCGGTGCCTTCAGGGGCCTTGTAGTTCCAGACCACTGAAACCTTGGCATGAACACCATTGATGTTGTAGGTGAACGCTCCGTTGCAATTTACCTGGATATCCCCTTTTGCATCACTGATGGCCTTGAGATAATCAGGAACGGCTTCCTTTGTTACCAATGTAAAATCAGCTGTGGTTACCGGAGTTGTCCAACTCTTTGCCTCGAGGATGCGCACGTTCTTCTTGTAGTCAATTACCTGGCCTGGGAAACATTCCCATTGGATAAGGTCTACAAGGTGTGTTGTAACATCCACGATTCCTGCTCCCTGTTGGTTATCATCAAAGAACCATGAAGGCCTTGTCAGCACACTTCCTGATACATACTTGTAAAAATGATGAACACTGATCTTGGTGACAGAAGGATCTTCAGGAGTTCCTTTTTCAAGGGTTCCAAAAAATTCAGTGTCCAAGGAGAAGGCACGTTGCAATTGGGTGGTGATTTCAAAACGTTCAGTCATGATATCATAGAGCTGAACCCCTTTTTTCTTGGCCTCGTTGAACGCCAGTTTCAGCTGCTCAAATCCTTTGGTATCAACCGCCATGGGCTTGTCTGCAAAAACATGGAATCCATTGCGCACAGACTCCAGGATATAGTTTGTTTTCAACCGGTTGTTGCCTGCCAGTACCACCACATTGCCTTTTTTTTCTGCAATCATCTTGGCAAAAAAATCCTTGCCTGTATACACATTTTCTTTCCATGCAGTAGGCTCGGCTGTCCTTTTGTTGTAACCATCGATTTTTTCAAGGTGCAACTTGAGGTCCCTGCTATCTTCAGCATAAACATGCACTGTTGGGTCTACCTGGGGGTACATGGATTTTTGGATCAATGCTGCATGAAAATGTCCGGGATCAAGGGTGATCAGTTTGATGTTCTGTGCCTTCATCATCAATGGGCATGCAAGGAGTAAAAATGAAAAATAATTGCGTTTCATGTGTAATTTATGATAGTCCTTTTACCAAATAGGGGAATCGATGTTGTCTGTTGAGCAAGGCATTGGCCTCGTCGTCATTGATAAAGCGTTCGTTCAAAGGATCCCAGTGCAGGGGCCTTGGCAGGCGCATGGCAATGTGGTGGATCAGGCAGGTAGAGCATCCGCGATGACCAACTTCTACAGGGGTGATGGGTTGTTTTCTGGTGGTAATGCAATCCAGCCAGTTTCCATGGTGCTCATCACTGCGGTAAAGATTGATTTCATTGGCGCCAATCACTGATTCGATGATTTTGGGGTTGCTGGCAGAAAGTGCTTTTTGGTTGGGCACTGCAGGTTCGTTAGCGCTGGCCTTGTAATTGCCACGGGTAACAAAGATCCAGCCCTCTGATCCAACAAATTTCACGCCATTGGGCAATTCCGTGCTGATGGTCATTGTAACACCATTGGCATATTTGCCATGGGTGGTAAAGGATCCATGGACATTCCAAAGGCCTGATTTAGGGAATTCTGCCTTGCCCCAAACCTCAACGGGGCCGGTATATTCCGTATCCATGCCCCAATGGGCTATGTCTACGTGGTGGGTACCCCAGCCGGTGATCATGCCTGCGCCAAACTGCTCACAACGCAGCCAACCTGGTCTGCTGTAGTCATTTTGTGGGTGCACGCGTTTTTCTGTATAATAACTATAAGGGGTTGAACCCAGCCATGCATCATAATTCAATGTTTTGGGGATGGGCATTTCTGGCTCTACCTCTCCACCAGGATCGCTGGGCAATCCAATGAATACTTCTTTGAGCGCACCAATGCGTCCGTTCCTAACCAGTTCTGCAGCATACCTGAATTGTGGGGATGATCTTTGCTGACTGCCAATCTGAAGAATTTTACCATTCCTGTGAACGGCATTGCTCAAGGCCCTTCCTTCTGCAATGGTCAGGGATGCTGGCTTTTGCAAGTACACATCTTTTCCTGCCTCCACTGCATGAATCCCCAAAAAGGCATGGGAATGGTCAGGCGTACTGATCAACACGGCATCAATGTCCTTGTTCAGCAACATTTCCTGATGATCTCCATACATGCTGACACCATCATAGGCCTTCCCGGTTTTTTTGGTATAATACTCGTTTACATATTGTTTTCCTTCAGCGAGTCGCTTGGAATCAACATCGCATACAGCCATGATCCTGGCATGGTCATATTTGAGTGTTTCTGCCATGTCATGGTCTCTTGAAATCCTTCCCACGCCGATGGCACCGATATTTATTTTGTTGCTTGGCGCATCCTTGCCCATCACATGGGCTGGAACGATGGTAGGAAATCCAAGAGAGGCGATCCCGGTAGCGACGCCAGTCTTGACGGTGGATTTCATGAAATCCCTTCTGTTGAATCCTTTGTTGTCAGGCATGGTCTTATTTTTTAATTTCTTCGTCCCTGTTGGTTGCATAGGCTTTTGTGTAATCAATACCCTTGTACAAAGAGATGATGTATTTAAGCCCTTGTACCAGATGATTTTTATAAACAGGGTCAGCATAGGTTTCCTTGCTGTGCCCCAGGGTGCTTACCCAAACATGGCCACCCTGGAAATCATTGTACCATACGGCTGGGTAAAACTCAGCATAGGTTCCTGCATTTTTGGTGATCAAGTCTTTCTGTGATTGGTCAAGGGTTGTAAACTGATGAGACATCAGTACGTTGGTGACAGGGTAGAGCTCCTTGCCAAAATACAATTCGTCCTCCCTTTCCCAAATCAATGGAACGCCATTCATGGAAGGATGGCTGGGGTCTGTTTTCCGCACGGTGAATTTCTGGAATTTTGCATGCCAGGCAAAGGTACATCCTAACATCATTTTGAACCATTTCCAGTTGCGCTCTGTGCCTGTTACAGAATGCAATCCCACGAAACCACCACCTGCTTCCATGTAACGCCTGAACGCCAAGCGTTGTGCATCTGTATCAAATACATCATTGTTGGTGCTGGGGAAAACAAGGAGGGTAAACTGTTTCAGGTTTTCTTCAGTAAAATTCGCCGGATCGTCACTTACCGTAATTTTCCAATTCTCCTCCTTGGCAATTCCTTTTAGCGCCTCTACAGCTGAGGGGATGTTGTCGTGGATGAAACCTTTTCCATTTTTGGTGTAAACCAACAGGGAGATATTTTTAGCGTTTTTTTTGCTTTGTGCTTCAAGGTTGAATGTTGAAAACAGTACAAACAGTGGCAGTAAAATAAGATACTTCATGTGGGGCTGTTTCGTTGATTGTTTAATAGACGGTAATTTACATAAAAATCATACGTGTTCTGCCATGGCTTTTACGAAAACGTTATAGGGAAAAACAAGTTTTTGCCCCTTCTGTCCTGTTATTTTAACTAACTTGAAACAGTATTCATCAATATTGTACCATTTAACAATTCCGGGTCTTTGACCCAAATGGAAAAAACTTCTATTTATGAGCTCGAATCAACGCAGAAAATTCCTCAAACAAACCACTGCTGCTGCTTTGGCTTTTTCTATTGTGCCAAGATTTGTGATTGGAGGCCCCGGCTTTACTGCCCCCAGCGACATGATCAATCTTGGATTTATCGGCACAGGTAAACAGTCCCGCAGCCTGCTAAATAGTTTTAAAGATAAGGCCAACATCATTGCTGGCGCAGATGTTGATGCACTCAAACTCAACTATTTTCTTTCCCTTTTGTACAAATATTATACCAACGCCAGAAAAGACGGCAAAGGCCCTGATTACAAAGGATTCACTGCCTATGAAGACTACAAAGAGATCCTGGGCCGAAAAGACATTGACGCAGTGGTGATTTCAACCCCTGACCATTGGCATGCTGTTCAAGCCATTCAAGCTTCCAATGCAGGGAAGCATGTCTACTGCGAAAAGCCCCTTGCGCACAGCGTTGAAGAGGGAAGGGCCATGGTTGATGCTGCAAGAAAAAACAAGATTGTTTTCCAGACAGGCAGCATGCAGCGCTCATGGAAAAATTTCAGGCATGCTTGTGAACTGGTCAGAAACGGATATTTGGGAAAAATAACTGAGGTATTGGTAGCAGTTGGCGATCCTTCCATAAAGTGTGATCTTCCGGCGAAGCCAGTAAGAGCTGGATTGAATTGGGATCAGTGGATTGGGCCTGCGCAATTCCGTGAATTCAGTCCGGTGCTTGCTCCTCCTGTTGAAGAGGATATTTTCCCTAATTGGAGAAATTATAAGGAATACGGCGGAGGGATGGTTTCAGACTGGGGTGCTCACATGTTCGACATCGCCCAATGGGCGTTGGGAATGGACGAGAGCGGCCCTGTCAAGTTTATTCCATCGGAAGGAACAGCCAAGAGAGGCTTGCAGATGGTCTATGAGAATGGCATTGTCATGAAACATCAGGATTTTGGCAGGAGCAATACTGTACGCTTCATCGGTGAAAAAGGACGTTTAGATGTAAGCCGGTCCATTCTTGACAGCGATCCTGCCAATATTGTTTCTGCTACCATTCAGCCCAATGAAACCAGGCTGTATGAGTCCAACGACCATTACCTGGATTGGCTTGACTGCATCAAAACAGGAAAGAAGCCTGTTTGTGATGTGGAGATCGGGCACAGGACTAGTTCTGTTTGCAACGTGGCCAACATTGCTTATGCCTTGCGCCGTCCGCTAGAATGGAATCCCACCAAAGAAAAATTCAAAAACGATAAAGAGGCCAACGCCCTCTTGGCGCCAAACTTCAGGGAAGGATGGAAACTGGGTTAAAATGAATGGAATAAGCATGATCCAGCTTGCAAAAGAGCTGGGATTGTCGGTATCTACCGTTTCTAAAGCAATTGGCGACAGCCATGAAATCAGTGCGTCTACCAAAAAACGGGTGCTAGAACTGGTAAAAAAGTACAAGTACAAACCCAACCCTTTTGCCAGCAATCTCCGAAAGAAGAAAGGAAAACAGATTGCTGTGATCATCCCTGATATTGTCAATAACTTCTTTGCCTTGGCAGTTGATGGGATAGAAAGTGTCACCATGTCTAAACATTACGACACGTTCATTTACCTCACCCATGAAAACCTTGAGAGGGAAAAAGCGGTGCTGGAGCACCTTGAGTCTGGGCTCATCTCCGGACTGATCATTTCTGTTTGTACCGGCAGGGAAGGGTATTCCCATTTTCAAGAATTCTACGAAGCCACCAAACTGCCCCTTGTTTTTTTTGACAGGGTACCCGATCTGTTGCAGTTCCCGAAAGTCATTACCAACAATTATGAAAGTTCCTTTGATGCTACAGTCAGGCTCATCAAGGCTGGGAGCAAAAGGCCGGTATTGATTACCACTACAGAGCCGATGTTCACATCAATGGAAAGAAGAAGGGGTTATCAGGATGCCTTAGAAAAGCAAGGGATTGTTTTTACAGATGAGATGATCATCCATTGTACAGACGACATGGAGTTGAATTATACCATTCTCCGGAAAATATTTTCTCAAAAAAAACGACCTGATGGCATTTTTGCTTCTATCGAAAAATATGCCATTACCAGTTACCAGGTTTGCAAAGACCTGAAACTGGTAATACCCAAGGATGTTAAGGTGATTGGAATGACCAACCTGCGCACTGCCGCCTTGTTGAACCCATCGCTTTCAACCCTTTCCCAGCCAGCATTTGACATGGGAAAAGAAGCTGCAGGACTGCTGATCAAGATGATTGAAAAGAAATCTTATGCAGCTGCCAATGACATCATCGTGCTGCCCAATGAACTTACCATCAGGGATTCAATCTAAGCTTCCAGAGATGCTTTCTTGACCGGTTTCAGTGCATTTTACTTTAGCCCATACCAAGGGCACAGAAATGTCTCTGTATTTACTGTTGTTATTCGCTGAATCCAGCAATGCGAAAAGCATTGCGTAAATAAATTCCCTCTCCATGCGCTGAATGTAAAAATCCATTGCGAAATTTAAATACTAAACCTATCGTATGTCATCATCGACCAATGGCTTTATCCAGGAGAATTTCTTGCTGCAATCATCCCTTGCTGAAAAACTCTATCATGATGTTGCTGCAAAACAGCCTATCATTGATTATCATTCCCATCTTTCTCCTTTTGAAATTGCGACCAACAGGAAATATGAAAATATTACCCGGATTTGGTTGAGCGAGGACCATTACAAATGGCGTGCCATGCGTGGAGCTGGTGTCAATGAGCGTTTCATCACGGGTGATGCAACGGATGAGGAGAAATTTCAGGCTTGGGCTGAAACCGTTCCACAAACAGTAAGGAATCCATTGTTTCATTGGACCTACCTTGAATTGAAGAATTCTTTTGGGATAACTGAATACCTGAATCCTGCTTCGGCCTCCCGGATTTACAGTCAATGCAATGAATTGCTTTCCGGAGAGGAACATACGGCAAGAAAATTCCTCGAGCAATACAACGTGGTTTA
>CAILKQ010000193.1 GCA_903834825.1 uncultured bacterium
CGGTCTTTTACACCGGCAGTATCCAAGGAACCCCTTACGATGTGATAACGTACACCCGGAAGATCCTTCACACGGCCACCCCTGATCAGAACGATGGAGTGTTCCTGAAGGTTATGTCCTTCACCTGGGATGTATGCGATAACCTCGATTTTGTTGGTCAAACGAACTTTCGCAACCTTCCTCAATGCTGAGTTTGGTTTCTTTGGAGTGGTAGTATATACACGTGTACATACTCCGCGGCGCTGCGGACAAGCATCTAGGGCCCTAGACTTGCTCTTGGCCTTGATGATTTCTCTTCCTTTTCTTACGAGCTGTTGAATTGTAGGCATTCTACCCTTTTTTTAACGGGAGGGCAAAAGTATGAATTAATTTCCAAAAACCAAACGCCGATCCCAATTTTTTATATAAACCGCAACTATCCTTGGATTGGAAGCATCCATCCCCTTGGATCTGGGGCTATTCCGTCGCGAATTGCTGTCAAAATTGATTTAACCTCATCGGCCAAAGGCATGTTGGCCGGGTCAAATTGCATGACAAAATCCTTGTACCGCAATTCAGCAATTTTGGCGATGGTTGCTGCTGTGCCCGCGCCAAATGCTTCTGTAAGCAAGCCAGCGCTGTAAGCATCTACCAGTTCATCCACTGAAATCTCCCGCTCCTCCACGATCTTACCCAAGTCCTTGGCTACAGCAATTACGCTGTCTCTGGTCACCCCTTCAAGGATGGTGCCCGATTCCAGACCAGGGGTGATGAATTTATCACCAATGATAAAAAAGACATTCATGGTGCCACACTCCTGTACGTATTTATGCTCATGGGCATCAGTCCAGAGGATTTGATCATACCCACGGCTCTTGGCAACTGAGGCAGGGTGCAAGGATGCCGCATAGTTACCGGATGTTTTGGCGTACCCTACCCCACCAGGAACTGCCCGAACATACAATTCCTCCACGTATATTCTCATCGGAGCCGCGTAGTAAGGACCCACAGGGCTCAAAATGATCATGAATGTATAGGTAGTTGATGGGCTGACACCGATGACCTCATCGGTCGCAAACATGAAAGGTCTGATGTAAAGTGAGTGGTCATATTCTTCAGGAATCCATTCCGCATCAACCTGAAGCAACTGCTTCATTCCTCCTATGAAAATATCTTCAGGAACCGATGGCATTTCCATGCGGGAGGCTGATTTATTGAATCTTTTGAAATTGTCATACGGCCTAAAAATTGCTTCCACGCCGGTTTTCAAACGATAGGCCTTGATGCCCTCAAAAATAGATTGGCCATAGTGAATCGTTGCCATGGAAGGGTCAAAACTGATTGGTCCGTATGGGACAATTTCTGGAGATTGCCAACTTCCATTGCGGTATTCTGCCACAAGCATATGGTCTGTGAAAATTTTCCCAAATGACAGGTTTTTGAAATCCACAGATCCCCTTTTTGATGTCGTGGCTTTTGTTACCTTTATGTCTCCCATTGTCTGCATGCCCTATTTTTTTACAAAGTAACTAAATCAATCTGCAAGTACAAAGGAAAGCCTGAATATGGACCAACAAGAAACCATCAAATTACCTATTGCCGTTCTGTCTGTCCTCTACAACAACTGCTTGGTGGATTTGAAAAATCCCGATCCCACATCAAAAGTGACAGCATCGAAATCTACTGAAACTTTGGCAGGCCTAGCTGTTGACACCGTTGTTGTTTCCTTGGCAGAAGGAAAAGAGCTGCCCTCCCAACAGCTGGAATTTCTGAACAATATCATGAAAGCCTGCAAGCTGGAACAAGCAGATTATGCCATCATAACCAACAAACAAAATGAGTTGCCAGACTACAAAGCTGCGTTCAGCCAGTTCAAGCAAAAGCAGTTGATTCTTTTTGGCATAGCACCTGCTGACATTGGTCTTCCCATTAATTTTCCTCATTTTCAGGTTCAATCTTTCCAGCAAGTACGCTACCTTGCTGCGCCAAAATTGGATGTGGTTGAAGCCGATAAGGCGTTGAAAATGCAACTCTGGCAATGCCTCAAACAACTTTTTCCCTCATGAGAAAAATCATTTTTGCATCCAACAACAAACACAAAGCCGAAGAAATAAGGGCGGTATTGGGTACTGACTTTGACATCATCACCTTACTAGAAGCGGGTATAGATATAGAAATTCCGGAACCACATGAAACCCTCACTGAAAATGCCAGGGAAAAATCGATGGTTATACATCGGCTTACTGGGATGGATTGTTTTTCCGAAGACACCGGACTGGAAGTAGACGCCCTGAATGGTGCGCCTGGCGTTAGGTCTGCACGCTACGCAGGTGAGAAGGCCAATGCCGATGACAACCTTCAGAAACTGCTTGCAGAAATGAAAGGAATTACCAACAGGTCGGCCCGTTTCAGAACCGTGATTTCACTTGTCCTGAATGGCCAGGAATACATTTTCGAAGGGGATTGTGAGGGTACCATTACAGGCAGCGCCTTCGGTACAGCCGGCTTTGGGTATGACCCTGTTTTCATGCCTGCCAACCATGATAAAACCTTTGCAGAACTGGGCATTGAAGTAAAATCTGCCATCAGCCACCGGAAAAAGGCCATTCAGAAAATGACTAAATTCCTGGGGTCCCCTGAAAACAATTAATTTATATGCCAAGCAACCATTTGCCCAACGAACACGACTTGATAGAAGGCTGTTTACTCGGCAATCCCATCATGCAAAAAAAACTGTATGACCAATACGCACCAAAAATGTTTGGAATCTGTCTGCGGTATGCAGCCAACAGTGAGGATGCAAAGGATATTCTGCAGGATGGGTTTGTGAAGATATTTGTCAATCTTGGCAAATTCAAGGGTACTGGATCTTTTGAGGGTTGGATGAGGCGAATTTTTGTCAATACTGCCATAGAGCATTACAGGAAAAAAAACCAACTCTATGCTATCAGTGAAAGCCAGGAAGAGAATATTTCCAATCAGGAGGTTTCCGCTTTGGATGCATTGGAGGCAGATGATATCATCAGGTTGATCAGTGAACTCCCTAACGGATACAGGACGGTATTCAATCTTTTCGCGGTAGAGGGTTACTCACACAGAGAGATTGCAACAATGATGAATATCAGTGAGGGAACAAGCAAGTCACAATATGCAAGAGCAAAAGCCTGGCTACAGGAAAAGATTGGCAATAGAAATCAAGAGAAATCATAACCCATGGAATGGACAAAAAAACTAGCCGACCACCAGGCATCTCCGCCACCATCAGCATGGAATGAAATTGAAAAAACACTCCGACAAGATGGAAATTCTTTGTACCACCACGCTGTTCCACCACCCATTGACAGCTGGGAAGCCATTTCAACGAAACTTTCTTTGACTGAAAACACCAACACATCCCGGGCTTTCCGTTGGCTAAGACCTGCTTTACGCTATGCAGCAATGATTGTTTTTATAGCGCTTGCAACAACCACACTGATCAACAACACATGGAGGAATGCACTGGTTGAATCAATCCAAGGGCCGGGCATAAAAGCTTCCCTAACAGATACCCCACAGATGCTCATTAAAGATTCCAGTAAATACAAAATTCCGGTCAAGCAAACAGCCAGATAAGCCACATGAGAAATAAAAAAATATCAATCCCTTCGCCATTTTGCTTCCAGACAGAAATGACGGTACAGGTGTCGGATATCAATTATGGTGGCCATGTAGGCAACGAGCGGTACTTGCTTTTTGCCCAGGAAACAAGAATGCGTTTTCTTGCAACCATTGGCTGTTCTGAAATGCATTTTGGCCCATTCGGCTTGGCACTAACAGAGGCGCATGTTGAGTATTTTCACGAGCTTTTCCATGGCAATACCATCCGCATCTCCCTGGCCATCGGCACCCTGTCCAGGGCATCATTTGACTGTTTCTATCTGATCAAATTACTGAAAAATGAAGAGGAAATAGAAGTTGCCACCATCAAAACAAGCATGGTTTGTTTCGACTACAAAGAAAGAAAAGTCAGGTCAATTCCCGATGAGTTCAGAAAAATCCTGGAGCATTGTGCCGAGCAAAAAAATGATGGTTAACGGTTCCAGATTTCCCATGATGCCTCTGCCTGAATAACCAGCATATCAGAACCATTCTCTACAGCTGCACCACGCAAAGCACCTTCCTGTAAAAACCTGGTCTGTTCCGGATTGTAGACCAAATCAAAAAGATAATGATCGGCACCAATGAATTCGTAGGGAATTGCAGGAGCCTTCATCACATCAGGGTACATCCCAACTGGGGTTGTATTGATCAACAAGGTATGGGCCTCAAGCATTGATTGGTCAATTTCCTCATAGGCTATCATCCCATTACCAGGCGTTCTGCTTACTTGCAAAAAAGGAATGTTCAGTTCTTTCAAGGAATACGCTACTGCTTTTGAAGAACCCCCTGTACCCAAAATCAATGCTCTATTGTGATGAGGCTTCAATTGTGGCAAGAGTGCCCTCGAAAATCCTATCACATCGGTATTGTGTCCTATCAAATGTCCATCCTCAATGCGGATAGAATTGCAGGCCCCAATCTCCTCAACAACAGGGGACATGCTGTCGAGGTAAGCAATCACTTGTTCTTTGTAGGGAATGGTTACATTCAGTCCTGCTAAATCCGGGTTTGAAACCAAGAGGTCTTGTAACTGACCAATTTGCCCTAAAGGATACAGTTCGTATACATTTCCGGTGATGCCTTCCCGTTCAAATTTATCTGTAAAATATTTTTTTGAAAAAGAATGGCCCAATGGGTACCCGATAAGTCCAAACGCCCTCATGGTATATTTATTTATCAAGGAACAGATCAAATGTATCCCCCCTCAACCCAATGCGCATGGTTTCGAGCGCAATGATCTCACTGGGAGCGATATTTCCAAGATTCACATTGGGGCCCAGCAGTTCAATAAAATAAAGTTGTTGTTCTTTTTGAGGGGCTTCCCAAAGGATTTTCTCTCCTGGAATCTGTGTCAATATTTCCTGAACCAGTCCTTCCCTCACTTCTCCGCTTCCCCGGTAAATACCAACATTCCCAGCTTCTCGGGCTTCTGCAATAACATAGGTTGCCCCTGCTTGCAGTTCTGCACGCATCAATTCAATCCATTTGTATGGCGGGATAATATGTGCGGCATCTTTGCTCCCCACTTCACTTAACACGATTCCAATGCCGCTCAGCTTTTCGATATACCCACATTTCTCTGAATGAGGGATGGTAATGGATCCGTCACTTACCTCCATGTAAGAAATCTCATAATCCTTGCAAAGGGATATATAATCATTGAACTGGTTTCTAATCAGAAACGCTTCCATGAGGGTGCCGCCAAAATAAACAGGTATTCCAGCTGCTTGGTAAAGCTCAATTTTCTCACGCAGTTTTGGTGTTACATACGCAGTTCCAAATCCAAGTTTAACCAAATCTACATGGGGAACTGCATTTTCAATAAATTGTTTGGCTTGGTCGAGGGTCAGCCCTTTGTCCATCACCATGGTTATTCCTTCTTTTCTTGGCTTAACAAACCTGTCAGGCATTTGCGACAAACTGAAATTCATGGTCTAGATTGGTTTTTCCAAAAATACGAAAGAGATGGTTAACTGCATCAGCTCAATTTTGAACATGGGCTCAGATGCGTTTTTTTCTCTTGTATTTCAGGATGAGCTCTACAACCTGTGGAAATTTTACAGAAGATGGATATAATTTGAGAAACTTCTTCAACAAGCGGGGTTGCGCTTCGATGGAATGTTCCAGCAAGTCAAGGCCTGGCTTGATCTTACCGATGGACAATAGGATGGCACTATCATAATAATCAAACATCGGTTTATTAACGGTTTGGTTCCTTGCCATTTCCACCTGCTTTTGTGCCTCCTTGAACTGACCACTGACAAATAGGGCAGCAATCAGTGCATCCCATGACTTGATGTTTTTGGGCCTTGCCTGAACAGCTGCCATGAAATAATGTACAGCCTCTTTCAATTTGCCCACTTTAACCAGGCATTCGCCCATTGTCAGGTTAAACTCAGGATCAAGCCGTTTGATGCGCAATGATGTATCAAGGTATTTGATGGCCTGGGCATGCTTGGATTCTTTGATATAGGTGCCAGCTACTTTCAGGTAAATCTTGGCATCATCTGGATTGAGATGGGATGCCTTCCTGTAATAAAATCTTGCCTGTGCATAATTCTTGATCTTTTCATAACAAAATCCAATTGCCTGGTATATAAGGTCTTCCGGCCTGGCCAATTCAATCACTCTTTCAAGGCTTTCAATCGCTTCCTTGTAACGGTGCAGCCGCATCATGGCATCGGCCATGTTGCGGTAGGCAAAATCGAATTTCTCATTGATGGCAATGGCGTACTGGTAAGCATCGATTGACTTCTCAAACAGCCGCAAACCCTGGTAAGCTGCAGCCAGATTAAACCATGCCAAATCGTTGTAAGGAAAATCTTCTATGATGTTGAGGTGAAGTCGAATGCTTTCTTCGCTTCTTCCTGTAAAATCGGTCCAAAAGCAGATCTTGTAAAGTGCTTCTTCATTGTTGGGGTCATGGTCAAGAATCAGCTTAAGACAATCAAATATTTTTTCAAATGCCTCATAGTCATCATACACATCAGCCAATTCAAAAAGCAGGTCAATCCGCTCTTCACCATCAAATTGTGAAATGGCGTCTTCCAGCAATTCTACAGCTTTGTCCTGCATGTCCAGGGCCAAATATGCATCGGTTCTTAAGACATAGATATCGATATCATTGCGATCCAAAATCTCTGCCTTATCCAGGACAACAAGGGCACGTTTGTACTGTCGGTTCGCAATCAACAGGTCGGCTTTTTTCACCAGGAGTGTGCAAGAATAAGGATATTGAAGAATCCCCATTTCGGCAGCTTCCATTGCTTTGGAGAGTGAATTGATGTCGTCAAAATGATCAATGATTCGCTCAAATGACTCCTCGGAGAGGAAACCATTGCCCCTGCCTGCACACAACCGTTCAAAGGCCTTTAGGAGGTCTTGGATATCATCATTATCGGGCAATTTGGATTCTCCTGTCATTTTTAAAGGGGTAGTTGTAAGTTAAGTAATTGCAGGGACTATACGGTTGACCCCTTGCATTTCTTTTGTAAGAGATTGCTTTTTGATAAAATTGTTAGGAAAACTTGCATATCTGAGAATTTATGTTAATTTTGAACTAATTATGAAATCTTCAAAAATTTCTTACCTCCATGTTTTCAAAAAATCAATTGCACTGGTTGCAGTGATTGTATTGTCACATGCTGCACTTGCTGTTGATGGCATCATCATCAAATCAAAATCTTCTAAGGCCTCTTTTTCAAATATGAAAAAGAACCTTACCCTTAACCTGAATGCAGGTTTCACGTATTCTAGCAACAGGTCTTTCGGTTTTAAAAAAGTGGGCAAAGAGAACATTTTCAATTCGGTCATTTCCTATCAAAAAGGAAACATCACTTATATGGTTCCTTACAAAAACAGGGGAATCCTTCAGCGTTTCAAGACGCCCCAAAAGCCTCAGCACTGAGATTTATTATTTACTTCCTTTTTTACTGTCTTCATAGCTTAATACCCTGTAGCCACTGCTCGGTAGATCAAATTTTTGTATTGGTACAGGATCGAAGTTAATTGCGGTGGCAGTATAAACCACCATCATTTTCTCTTTTGTATAAGAAAATTGAAGCACCATCCCAGGCAAAGAACCAAATTGGCTGTCAGCCTCAGGATTCTCTATCGAAATATCTTTGGTATAGAAAACTTCAATGATGGTACTATCCTTCAAGATGGCATTTGCCCTGCTGCACTTGAATCCAATCAATTCCTTGTTGTCTTCTGTGAAAGCATAATCGAGGTTTTGAAACTTGGCATTGGTTTCGGCCCAGTTTTCCCGGTTAATGGGAATCAGCATTTTCTGAGACCCAAACTCCCTCATCATGGCTCCTTTCCCCTCCCTTGTATCGAATATGGTAATTGTTTTACCGATTGAACTTTTCATTTCCATTCTCAGATGACCACCTTTGGTCATCTGAACACCCGTTGCATCTTCTGCGATTTTTTTTCCGTCCATGGACGTTGAAACCGTGAATACAATGGTTCCTTCGGAAAACTTTTTTTGAGCGATTGATGGGGCAACAGCAAAAAAGAAAAGCGGGAGAAGGAATTTTTTCATGGTGCTATTTTTTCTTTACCTTTTCCTGCATGTCATTGACCTTTTTTTGTGTAGACTGCATCTGCTCAAGGCGCTCCTGCCATTTGGATTTCTCCCTTGGCTTTTTCTTATTGGATTGAATTTCTGCAAGAATCTTATTATGATCAATGATATAGTTCTGGATCACAAATTGCAATAAAAGCGTGATGACATTTGATACGGTATAATACCAGGTAAGCGCTGAAGGAAGCCCGTTGAATATGCCCAATAGCATGATAGGGAATATATAGGGCATGTACTTCATGACCGGATTGTTTTGATCAGGGGTCATGCTCATGCTGTACAATGAAATCAGCAAGCTGGTAACAACCGCCAATACAGTAAACAAAGAGAGATGGCTTCCCAGACCCGGAATATTAAAATCCCAGCTGAAGACTGCATCATAGGAGGAAAGGTCTTTAGCCCACCAGAAGGGAACACCACGCAAAGTGATGTTGGAATTGAAGAAGCTATACAAGGCAAAGAAAATCGGAATCTGAAGCAAGGCAGGAATGCATCCACCCAGTGGATTGACGCCTGCAGTGCGGAACAGTTTCATTTGCTCCATGCTGTAAGCCTGTTGATCATCCTTCAATTTTTCTTTCAGTACATCCAACTCAGGGCGAAGCGCCTTCATTTTGGCACCACTCACATATGAAGTATACACCAGGGGAGAAGTCATCAATCGAATGAAAAGGGTGAGCAAGAAGATGGCCAGGCCAAGGCTTCCCACATATTTCTCAAAGAGTCCAAACACGGGGAGAACAATCCACCTGTTGATGTACTTAACGAAGGCATAAAAACCCTGACCAAGATTCACCATGTCTTCCATGTCCATCTTGTATTGCTTGAGGATGGCAAAGTCGTTGGGTCCAACATAAAACCTGTACCCAAGATTTACTGCAGTTGATGCAGGGAAACTAGAGCGCAGGGTGGCCGTGGTCTGTGCAACAATTTTAAGTGAATCATCCGGCATCTTGCAATTGATGTCTACATAGCTGAATCCATTTTCTGCAATGATGGTTGTATTGAAGAACTTTTGTTTGATACCCAGCCATTTGAGGCCCTCATCCCAATTTTTAACGAGATCATCGCTCATGGTAAAATAATCAAATCCATCTTGCCCGTATAGTCCTAATTGCGTTTCACGCTTTTCTGTTTGGATATCCCGCTCCTGTTGATCGGCCTGCACTTGCCAAAGCATGTTTATCGTATTGTTCGTAAACAACCGGTCTGCTCCTTTTACGCCCAGGTTCCACTCAAACATGTACTGCCCTTTTTCCAGGCGGTAACGGTGCTCAATTGATTTTCCTGATGAGTCAGAAAGTGTATAGGAAAGGGTTGAAGTTCCATCTTTATCGGTAGTGACTTGCGATGGAGAGAAGTAGAGATCCCCTGAAGAGGAAGTCTGGTTGATCCCTGTATTGATGAGATAAGAAAGCTTGTTGAACCCTGCTGAAGCCAATTGTACATTGCTGCTGTCTATGGATTTATATTGCTTGAGCTCAACAGCTGTAGGACGCCCGCCCTGGTTGCTGAATGTTATTTTGACGAGGTCGTTTTCTAATACTGATGTTGAAGCAGCAATCGTACCCTGCTGAACAAAGGCTCCCGGCGTTCCGACAAGAGCTGCGGCATCCGTCTTTGCTTCAACAGCAGCAACAGTATCCTTGATCACTGGCTGAATGGCAGCGATGGAGTCCCTGATTTGTTTTTGCTTGGCCTCGAGTTCAAGTTGGCCTTGGCGGGTAAAATAAAAATAGGCAATGAACAGGATGGCGAGCAGTGCAATGCCAATGACCGAGTTCTTTTCAAATTTCATGTGTAGAGGTATTGAGCGGCAAAGGTAATGAACTGGGTTGTAATCCAACCCTAACTCCCATTACGTGTAAATGAATGTTTTATCAGATCATATCCCCTTGCAAGCTGCCAGGGTCATTGACTGCTTTTTTTGCTGAAAAAGCCTTTGCAGCTTTGACAAAATGAACAAAAATGGGATGTGGATTTTCAACAGTGCTTTTCAGCTCCGGGTGGTACTGGACACCAATAAAGAAGGGATGATCCGGTATCTCAACAATCTCTACCAGGTTGGTTTCTTGGTTCAGACCGCTGGCCTTGAGCCCGGCAGCCTGCATGGCATCGAGGTATTTATTGTTGAACTCCCAGCGGTGTCGGTGGCGTTCAGAAATCAGTTCTGAACCATAAATTTGGTAAGCAAGGGTATCCTTTTCGATTTTACAGGGATAGGCACCCAAACGCATGGTCCCCCCTTTATTGGTAATGGCCTTCTGCCCTTCCATCAGATCGATCACCGGATCTGGTGTTGCTGGATCCATTTCTGTTGAATGGGCCTTAGGCAATCCCAGCTGATTTCGGGCAAATTCAATGACTGACATTTGCATACCCAGGCAGATACCAAAAAATGGAAGGCCATTCTCCCGGGCATATTTTACTGCCAATATTTTTCCATCAATACCACGAAGCCCAAAGCCAGGAGCAACCAGCAGTCCATCCAAACCCTGGAGCTTTTCGTCTACGTTATCTGCTGTAATAAATTCACTGTGCAGATCAACCACTTCCACCTTACACTCATTCGTGGCACCTGCATGAATAAAGGCTTCAAGAATTGATTTGTATGCATCTTGCAATTCGATATACTTCCCAATCAATCCTATGGTTACGGTAGAAGTAGGGTTGTATAATTTATCAAGGAATCCCTTCCAAATGGTGAGGTCTGGCTCGGGATACCAGGTAATATTCAGTTTTTTGAGACAGATGATATCCAACTGCTCTTGCTGCATCAGCAAGGGCACCTCATAGATACTTTTCGCGTCAGCAGCTTCTATCACTGCATCGATTTTCACATTGCAGAACAAGGCTATTTTTGCCTTTATTTCTTTGGACAATGGCTGTTCGGTTCTGCATACAATGATATCAGGATGGACGCCATTTTCACTCATCATTTTTACGCTGTGCTGGGTAGGCTTTGTTTTGAGTTCTTTTGCAGCCTTGAGATAGGGAACCAATGTAAGGTGTACCACCAGACAATCCTCCTCGGGAAGTTCCCATTGCAACTGCCTGACGGCCTCAATAAAAGGAAGACTTTCAATATCGCCAACGGTTCCTCCAATTTCAGTGATGATGATATCATACCCTGACGAAGCCAACAATTGCATGCGTCTTTTGATTTCGTCAGTGATGTGGGGGATAACCTGGACTGTTTTTCCAAGATAAGCGCCTTCCCTTTCTTTGTTGATCACCGACTGGTAAATTCTTCCAGTGGTGACATTGTTGGCCTGGGTGGTGAAGGTGTTGAGGAAGCGCTCGTAATGACCAAGGTCAAGATCGGTTTCTGCACCATCCTCGGTGACATAACACTCTCCATGTTCATAAGGGTTCAATGTTCCCGGATCGACATTGATATAGGGGTCAAATTTTTGTATGGTCACCTTAAACCCCCTTGCCTGGAGAAGCTTGGCCAAAGAGGCGGAAACGATACCTTTACCTAACGAGGAAGTAACCCCACCGGTTACAAAAATGTACTTGGTCATACGATTTAAACTTTTTAGATCAGTCTCGCAGGCTGGTTGTGGTCCCGGAAATGAATGAATAATTGGACCAGCAGAAATTGCTTAAAAAAATCTGAAGGTCGTACAAACATACCATAAATTTGGCTCATGAAAAAACGCATCCTTAACTTTTTGGTCACATCAATTTTACTGGTAAATATTTCTTTTTGCCAAAAAATTGTACCGGTTTACCAGGAACCCCGCCACAATCCGGTATTGCTCAATAAATACCTCAGGGTCATCGATGCGCAGATTGAAAATGGCGACAGCAGCCTGTTCCATGTGCATGCTACCCCATCGGCCTTTGTTTTTCTTACCGATGTGGTCTACGACAACCAGGTGTTGAACCAGCCTTGGACTAAAGCGACTTCAAAAAAAGGGTATGCTTGGTATTCATCATTTGCCAATGGCCCTTCCACCCATAGGGTAGCGGCTCCTGGCGATGGTCGTATACATGCCTATGATGTGGAAATTTTAGGAAAATGGGCCATTGTAGATCGTCCTACCTGGAAACCGCTGGCGTTAGACACCATCTTTGTTTCAGATAAATGTGTTGGATACAGGCTGGAACTCAGCGAAAAGAACCCGACATTTTCTTTTTCAGGAAGGGGCCCCACTGTTGCGATCCTGGTTTCAGGAGAACTGGTGCAGATCAGTCAGCCAGACACCAGGGTAGAAATTGGAATGGAAGAAGCTGACTATGGGTACATCAGGCCTGGATACGGTTGTACCATCCGGTTAAAAGAAGGAGAAAAAGCCAGCCTTGTGCTTTTTGAAGTCAGGTAAGGACTGCCCTTAAGCCATCAATGAACCTATCTTCTCATCATAAGGTGATTTCCATGCTGCAACAGCACCCCAGTTCTCTCCATTGATCACAACATCCTTCCCTTTTACATTCCCCAGCAGTGTTGATTGGGTTCCAGATGATGCAAGCATTGATTCAAAAGCATGTTGCTTGGAGGGCGATACCGATACCACTACCCTGCTTTGTGATTCACCGAACCAAAATGCATCTGCCCTCAGTGATGAATCTTTTTGCACAGCCTCAAATCCCAAACCAGCTACAAAGGCACTTTCAAGGAGGGTAATGAAAAGACCTCCTTCACTAACATCATGGGCCGATTGAATGAGCTTTTGTGAAATCAACTTCAGCACGGCCTGCTGAACAGAAAACTCCTCATCAAGATCAAAATGTGGTGCGGGAGAATATTCTACACCGCAGATCTTGTGCAAGTATTCGGAACAATTGATATCGTTGTTTGACTGTCCGACAAGGTAAACCAGATCATCTTCTTCCTTGAAGCCCAATGTCATTTTATCCTCATAAGAATCAAGTACCCCTACCATACCAATGGTTGGGGTTGGATAAACAGCCCCATTTGGATTCTGGTTGTAGAAACTGACGTTTCCTCCTGTAACAGGGGTATCAAATTTTTTACATGCTTCACCCATTCCTTTTACTGCCTCTACAAACTGGAAATACACCTGTGGATCGTAAGGATTACCAAAATTCAGGCAATTGGTTACACCCAACGGAAGCCCTCCACTGCAGACAATATTTCTTGCTGCCTCTGCAACGGCAATCATGGCTCCTTTGTAAGGATCGGAATATACATACCTGCTGTTGCAATCCGTTGTTATAGCCAGAGCCTTCCCCGTTTCTTTCACCAATACCACAGGGGCATCGCTGGGATTGTTGGTAGCGGTATTTCCTGTACCCACCATGCTATCATATTGGGTATAAATCCATTTTTTGCTTGCAATATTGGGGATAACAGCAAGTTGCTCTGCAACATTTTTTAGGTTGTTTGGTACTGCCACTTCTGCAGGATCAAATGCAGCAATTTTTTCAAAATAAGATGGCGTGGTATAGGGCCTGTCGTTGACAGGAGCACCACCACCCAGCACAAGACTTTCTGCAGGAAGGACGGCTTCCAGTTCTCCATTCATGTAAAACCGCAGCATTCCATCGGTAGTAACTTCCCCAATTTCAGAACAAGGAAGATCCCATTTCTCAAATATATCAAGTACTTCTTTTTCCCTTCCTTTGGTTACCACCATCAACATCCTTTCCTGGCTTTCACTCAAGAGGAGCTCCCAGGCCTTCATATTTTGTTGGCGCTTGGGCACCTTATCAAGATCAATCCTCATGCCCACACCGCCTTTTGCACTGGTTTCTGCAGTAGAACAGATGATGCCTGCAGCACCCATGTCTTGCATGCCCACCAAAGCTCCAGTAGGAATGAGCTCAAGACAGGCTTCCAGCAATTTCTTTTCCTGGAATGGATCACCCACCTGAACCGATGGCAAATCTTTTGCACTCTCCGCAGTAATGTCTGCGGAGGCAAATGATGCACCGCCGATACCATCCTTTCCTGTGGCAGACCCCACAATGAAGACGGGGTTTCCTTCACCCTCTGCAGTTGCACTAACGGTTTGGCCCACCTTAACAATGCCCACACTCATGGCATTGACCAATGGATTGGTATGGTAGCAGTTTTCAAAATATACTTCACCCCCAACCGTTGGTACGCCGAAGCAGTTGCCATAATGACCAATTCCTTCAACAACTCCTTTGAGCAGATGACGGGTCTTGGGATCATTGATATTGCCAAAGCGAAGTGAGTTCAGTGCCGCGATAGGGCGTGCACCCATTGTAAATATATCTCGGTGAATGCCACCAACACCTGTTGCTGCCCCCTGAAAAGGTTCAATCGCAGAAGGATGATTGTGCGACTCAATCTTGAACACTACACCATACCCATCACCAATATCTGCAAGGCCTGCATTTTCCTCACCGGCCTTGACAAGCAGCTTGTTGCCGTCACGGGGTAGGGTTTTGAGCCATTTTATTGAATTTTTGTAACTGCAATGTTCACTCCACATCACGGAATAGGCTGCCAATTCATTGAAATTGGGTGTTCGTCCGAGGATCTGCTTTATTCTTTCAAATTCTTCGGCAAGCAGTCCAAGCTGCTTGGCGGTCTCTACTGTTGTTTCCATGTTTATATTAAGAAATGCGAAGGTAAAAAAAACCTCCAAGAGTAAGGGAAAGGTTCAAAACTGTTTTTAACAATAAGCATTCAATACACATTACAAATATTTACATATAATCATATATCCCGAAATATCAATTAGTTAAGCCCTACTTTCTCGAATTTATACAGCATTTATGCACAATTTGATTAATGAATTGATGAATTTTGAGAAAATAATTGCTCATCCGGATGATTTTCGTGAATTTTGTGTCTTCAAAAATCTACAAATATGCAATCACTACGTTTCAAAGCAATTGACAACCTTACTTCCGTCAATGGAGAAGTGAGCGTTGAAAGTCCAGCCAAGATCACTGACATCTTTGGTGAAAATGTATTTACCGTAAAGACTGCCAGGGAGTTCCTGAGCGACGATGCTTACAAGAGTTTGATAAGCTCCATCAAAACCGGACAAAAAATTGACAGAAGCGCTGCGGGTCAGATCGCTGCCGGTATCAGACAATGGGCACAAGGAAAAGGGGTTACCCATTACACACACTGGTTCCAACCGTTGACTGGCAGTTCTGCAGAAAAGCACGATTCATTTTTTACCCTCAAGGGTGATGGTTCTGCCATTGAAGAATTTGATGGCAATGCCTTGACACAACAAGAGCCCGATGCTTCTTCTTTCCCGAGTGGTGGCATCCGTGCTACTTTCGAAGCCCGCGGTTACACAGCATGGGACCCCACTTCTCCGGCTTTCATCATGAACATCGGACAAGGCTTGACCCTTTGTGTACCAACCATCTTTGTTTCATATACCGGCGAATGTCTTGACTACAAGGCTCCTTTGCTAAAATCAATTGATGCCCTTAACAAAGCAGCCGTAGATGTATGCCACTACTTTGACAAGAACGTAGGCAAGGTTACTGCAACCCTCGGATGGGAACAGGAGTATTTTGTGATAGATGAGGGCCTGGCCAATGCCCGTCCTGATCTGATCATGACAGGAAGAACAGTGTTTGGTCACTCGCCTGCCAAAGGACAACAATTGGAAGACCATTACTTTGGTGCCATTCCTGAAAGGGTTTATGCGTTCATGAGGGATTTTGAATATGAATCCTACAGGCTGGGTATTCCTCTCCGCACCCGTCACAATGAAGTGGCTCCTGCTCAGTTCGAGTGCGCTCCGATCTTTGAAGAACTGAATCTTGCGGTTGACCACAACACCTTGTTGATGGATGTGATGACCCGTGTAGCGAAGCGCCACAAACTCCGTGTATTGTTGCACGAGAAACCTTTTGCAGGCATCAACGGAAGTGGTAAGCACAACAACTGGAGCATGGCAACGGATACAGGAATCAATCTGCTTGCTCCCGGAAAGACGCCAAAAACAAACCTCATGTTCCTTGCATTTTTCGTGAACACCATCAAGGCGGTTCATGACCATGCAGACCTTCTTCGTGCAGCGATTGCATCAGCAGGCAATGACCACCGCCTGGGTGCAAACGAAGCACCTCCTGCTATTATCTCTGCTTATATCGGCAGGTACCTTACCAAGGTATTGAAAGCAGTAGAAGAGCGTGTTGGCGATAAATTTGACGAGCAGGATGAGGTGATGTTAAAGCTCGACATCCATAAGAATATTCCTGAATTGTTGCTTGACAATACTGACAGGAACAGGACTTCCCCATTTGCATTTACCGGAAATAAATTTGAGTTCCGCGCCGTTGGATCTTCTGCAAACTGCGCCCACAATATGACCGTGTTGAATACCATCATGGCTGAAACACTGAGTTCCTTCAAAATTGAGGTTGATGCCTTGATCGAAAAAGGAGACAAGAAAGAAGTAGCCATCATGCAAATCCTCAAAAATTACATCAAAGCCTCAAAAGCGGTGTTGTTCGAAGGCGATGGATACAGTGAAGAGTGGCAGGAAGAAGCCGCAAGGCGTGGGTTGCCCAACCTCAAGACTACCCCACTGGCATTGGATTCACTGGTTACAGACAAGGCCAAGCACCTTTTCCTCAAACACAAGGTATTATCCCATGTTGAATTGGAGGCCCGCCATGAGATTGAATTGGAAAAATACATCAAGTATGTTCAAATTGAAGGTCGTGTTATTGGAGACCTTGCAGGAAACCACATCCTTCCAGCCTCTATTCGTTACCAAAATGTGCTGCTTGAGAACATCAAAGGATTGAAAGAGGTAGGAATACCTGCTGATGGATATAAGGCCCAGATGAATATTCTTGTTGAGATTTCAGAGCATATCAATAAAGTTCAGGTTTTATCAGAAGAGATGACTGAAGCAAGAAAAGCAGCGAATGCCATTTCCAGTTCAAGAGAGAAGGCCATCGCTTATTGCGAGAAAGTGAAACCCTATTTTGATGAAATCCGCTACTCGGTAGACAAGCTTGAATTGCTTGTTGATGATTCAGAGTGGGAACTTCCAAAATACAGAGAGCTCTTGTTCATGCGCTAATCGTTCAACATCAAATCATAACAAAGCCCCGCAATTGCGGGGCTTTTATGTTGGAGTAAGTTGAGTAGACAATTATTGCATCTTGAATGTTTCAAGAAATTTTGTGGTGAAATTTCCCTTGATGAAATCCTCATTCCTCATCAGTTGTTGGTGGAATGGAATGGTGGTCTTAACACCTTCAATCACATATTCACTTAGGGCCCTGCTCATGGTATCAATGGCCTCTTTACGGGTCCTTGCCACAGCAATGATTTTGGCAATCATTGAATCATAATAAGGAGGGATAACATAGCCAGCATATACATGAGAATCAATCCTGATGCCATGGCCTCCGGGCTGATGCAGTACGGTGATTTTACCCGGGCTTGGACGAAAATCGTTATAAGGATCCTCAGCGTTGATGCGGCATTCAATGGCATGCATCTCTGGAAGATAATGTTTTCCGGAAATAGGTTCTCCTGCAGCTATTTTAATTTGTTCCTTGATCAGGTCAAAATTGGTAACCTCTTCTGTTACACAATGCTCAACTTGTATGCGGGTATTCATCTCCATGAAATAAAAATCCCTGTTCTTGTCTACCAAGAATTCTATGGTTCCTACACTCTCATAACCTATTGCCTGAGCCGCCTTTACTGCAGCGGCACCCATGCGTTCACGCAGCTCGTCTGTCATGAATGGAGAGGGTGACTCCTCCACCAATTTTTGGTGGCGGCGTTGGATGGAACAGTCCCTTTCACTCATGTGACAAACGGTACCGTACCGATCACCGGCAACCTGAATTTCAATATGCCTTGGCTCTTCTACAAATTTTTCCATGTAGACGCCATCATTTTTGAAAGATGCCAACGCCTCTGCCTTTGCATTGTTGTAAGCTTTTTCAATTTCGTTCTCTTCCCAAACAACCCTCATCCCCTTTCCACCACCGCCAGCAGTAGCTTTCAGGATTACAGGGTATGTAATCTCTCTTGCAATTACCTTTGCTTCCTCTACACTTGCCAGCAAACCCCCACTTCCGGGAACGACAGGAACACCTGCCTTGATCATGGTCTCCTTGGCCGTTATCTTATCGCCCATTGACCTGATCTGATCGGGCGTTGGTCCGATGAATTTCACACCATGCTCACCACAGATTTCAGCAAACTTGGCATTTTCAGCCAAAAATCCGTAACCAGGATGCACTGCATCCGCATTGGTTATCTCCATGGCAGCCATGAGGTGTGGAATGTTCAGATAAGAATCTGCACTGGGGGGCCTGCCGATGCAAACTGCCTCATCAGCAAACTTTACATGAAGGCTATCCTTGTCTGCGGTAGAATATACAGCAACAGTCTTGATGCCCATTTCCCTGCAGGTTCTTATCACACGAAGGGCTATTTCTCCCCTGTTTGCAATCAATATCTTATTGAAACTCTTTTTGGAATCTTTGGTCATGCCAACAATTTAAATGAATGAAATCAAGTCCATATGCTATGGACTATGCCGGCCCTACAAGAAACAGGGGTTGATCAAACTCAACCGGCGTTGAATCTTCTACCAAAACCTTGACGATTTTACCACTGATCTCACTTTCAATTTCATTGAAAAGCTTCATGGCCTCAATGATGCAAACGACTTTACCAGATTTTACCTCATCTCCCTCATCCACCAAATTGGGCTTATCTGGAGAAAGCCTCCGGTAAAAAGTACCGATCATTGGGCTCTTGATAGTGATCAAGTTGCTTGTAACTGGATCAGCTGCAACAGCGGGTGCAGCTGCAAATGGAGCAGGAGCAGCAGCAGGCAGGGCCTGAAACTGTTGAACAGGTGCTGCAGTTACATACTTATCTTCCTTTTGCTTGATTGTAATTTTGATGTCCTTTTCTTCAATGGACAGTTCACTGATGTTGGACTTGTTAACCATCTTGACAAGATCCTGAATTTGTTTGAGGTCCATGTTGTTATTTTTTTGGTTAATCGGGGGGTAAAGGTGGGGTAAAATTGCTTTTCGACCAAATTAAATTTTGGGCTTTTTTGAATAAAAAACCCCGATTTAATTAAAAATCGGGGTAAAAATTGGCCAAAAAGACCAAAATATTGCAAAAACTAATCTTTTACTCTTTCGATATATTCTCCGGTTTTGGTATTGATCCTGATGACATCTCCTTCGTTCACAAAAAGAGGAACCATCACGGTAGCACCTGTCGCAACTGTAGCTGGCTTCAGTGTCCTGGTGGCGGTATCTCCCCTGAGACCGGGCTCAGAATAGGTTACCTTGGAAACAACCTTATCAGGTAGTTCAACACTCATGGGCATATCCGTTTCAGTATTGATCAGTACGGAAACTTCCTGGTCTTCCGTAAGAAATTGAGGAGCATCAACCAGGGATTCTGCCACTGTGATCTGTTCGAAGGTTTCATTGTCCATAAAACTATATCCGGTATCGTCTTTGTAAAGGTACTGGTAACTCTTCCTTTCAACCCTTACCGGGTAGATGGTGTCTCCACTGTTCCAGGTCTTTTCGATGGAGCGGTTGTTGTCTACACCCTTGAGCTTGGCCCATACCTTGGCTGCTGCCCTTGCGGTTTTGTTTTCGCCGAACTCGATGATTGTATAAAGACTGCCGTCGAGCTTTACAATTATACCCCTTGAAATATCTGATGTATTTGCCATAACTATGTTTTGAGGAGGCTAAGGTAGTCCAATTTGTCAAATAACATCATACCTTTGCGCCGCAAACAATCACTTATCAATATAAAAAAAGCAAAATGAAAGTAACCGTAATTGGAGCAGGAGCTGTTGGCGCAACTTGTGCAGACAATATCGCACGCGCCGGAGTATGCACAGACCTTGTTTTGTTGGACATCAAAGAAGGTCTTGCTGAAGGAAAAGCCCAGGATATGCAGCAGACCGCAGCATTGCTGGGATTTGATACTGTTATTACTGGATCAACCAATGATTACACGAAAACTGCAAACAGCGAAGTGGTTGTTATCACTTCAGGAATTCCCCGTAAGCCAGGCATGACCAGGGAAGAATTGATCGGAACGAATGCCGGAATCGTAAAAACTGTATGTGAGAACGTCTTAAAATATTCGCCCAATACCATCATCATCGTGATCAGCAATCCGATGGATACCATGACTTATCTGGCATTGAAATCTACAGGGTTGCCAAAGCACAGGATCATTGGAATGGGCGGCACCTTGGACAGCAGCCGTTTTAAATACCAACTTACCCAACACCTGGGATGCAGTGCCAGTGACCTGAATGCCATCGTTATTGGTGGACATGGCGACACAACCATGATTCCATTGATCAGCAAGGCTACCTGGAACAGCATTCCAGTTACACAGTTTTTGACTGCTGAACAGCAGGAGAAAGTTGTTGCAGATACCATGGTGGGCGGTGCAACCTTGACCAAACTGATTGGAACTTCTGCCTGGTATGCGCCTGGTGCAGCCGGAGCCGCTCTTGTATCAAGCATACTGAGGGATGAGAAAAAACTATTCACTTGTTGCGTTGCCCTGGAAGGCGAATATGGTCAGTCTGATATTTGCCTGGGTGTACCTGTTACCATTGGAAAGAATGGCTGGGAGAAAATCCTTCCGCTTGAATTGACCGCAGCAGAGCAGGAAGCCTTTGAAAAAAGTGCAGCAGCTGTGAGGTCGATGAATGAAGTACTGGGGTAATGAGTTGAAGGCGACTTCACCTATTCCTCTATAAAATCCAAATCCTTGTGGAAAGTTTCCTCCGTGAAAATGAGGGCCACCACTGATATGACCATCACAATAGCGCCTGTTACCATGGCACTTTGCAACATGGTCCATTGCAGGTTGGCCTGAAAATAATCCTTGAACAAAAGGTTCATCAATGGCAATGCACCCCTCACCACATTCGGAATGGTTGTTGCTGCTGTTGCCCGCAAATTGGTACCAAAATGCTCTGCACCCATGGTTACAAAAATCGCCCAGAATCCTGTGGAGAAGCCGAGGTACATTGAAACAGCATACATGCTAAAATCATTATTATTGAGCGGGCTGAAGAAGTAAACAATGCCCAGTATGGTCATCGCATAAAAAATATACAATGCTTTTTTCCTGCTTTTGAAATGTTGGCTGACCAACCCCACCACAATATCTCCTAAGGCAATGCCAATGTATCCGTACATGATGCTGGCACCTGAGTCAATGCTGTTTTCCCCATACAAATCCTTTGCAAAACGATTGCTGAGGTTCAACATGATTCCAATCACAAACCAGGTTGGCAAGCCAATCAGAATGGCCAGTATATACTTTTTGAAACGCGAAGTCTTGTTGAAAAACATCAATATATTTCCCTTGGAAACATGCTTTTTCTCAATACTTTTAAAGATGGCGCTCTCTGAAACCTTGATCCGCAGCACCAGCAAAAAAATACCCAAAACTCCTCCAATCTTGTAACACAACCGCCAATCATTGGTGGTCTTGTAAATAAAATACGCAAACACTGCACCAAACAAACCAACACCCGCCACAAAGGAGGTTACTACGCCCCTGTTCTTCTGTGGCATCAGTTCACTGACCAGGGTAATGCCTGCTCCCAGCTCACCAGCCAATCCAATGCCTGCAATAAATCGCAACCATGCATATTGATCTACGGTTTGCACATAGCCAGTGGCAAAATTGGCAACAGAATAAAGCAAGATAGACCCAAACAATACACTGAGTCTTCCCCGCTTGTCTCCCATTACACCCCAAAGTACCCCGCCAATAAGCAAGCCCACCATCTGCCAGTTGATGATCTTCATGCTGGCCGCCATGATGTCTGCATCTCCAATGTTGATACCTATCAAACTTGGTTCCCTAACAATGGTAAAAAGCAACAAGTCGTAAATATCAACGAAGTATCCCAGTGCGGCAACAATGACTGCCAGATTGAGAAATTGACTTTTTAAGGACTGCTCAGACATAAAGATTCATTATTTAATGTGAAGATGGTTAATTCTTCTTTCCTCCGGTAACCAGTTTAATAATGACTGGGGCTGTGGTAACCAGGATGATTCCGAGTACAATCAGTTCCAACCTTTCTTTCAGGTCAAAACCAAACTGGCTCAGGAAGAACCTGTAGAGATAGTGCCCGGCAAAAAGCATGATAATAGCCCATGCGATACAACCGACGATGTTGTAAAAACTGAACTTGTGTTTTTCCATCCGAACGATGCCTGCGATGATGGGAGCAAAGGTTCTGATGATGGGAAGGAATCTTGCAAATACAATGGCGCCACCACCATGCTTGTCATAGAAATCCTTGGCAGTCAGCAAATGTTTTTTCCTGAAAAAAAAAGTATCGTCTTTTCTGAACAAATAAGGACCGCTGGTTGCCCCAAACCAATAACCCACCATGTTTCCAAGAACTCCTGAAAAAACCACAAGCAATACGAGCAATAACAAATTCAGTAAATCATTGTTCAAATTAAATAACTCTGCAGCCAGCTCGTTGCTGTAAATACCTGCCACAAAAAGCAAGGAATCACCAGGCAGGAAAAACCCAGCAAACAAACCTGTTTCAGCAAACACGATAAACAGGAACAACCATAATCCACCGTGCTGAATATAAAACTCGGGATTCAAAAAGTCTTTCCACTGTATAGCCAACTCCAACATAGTGATGTATATTATTTAAATTGATTCTTCCAAAATGGCTGCAGGAGCCAATTCGCCTTCCCATTTGCTCACAGCAGTGGTGGCCAGTGCATTGCCCACTACATTGGTCATTGTCCTGAACATATCGCAAAAATGATCGATTGGGATGATCAACGCAATGCCTTCAGGGGGGATATTGAACATGGCGCAGGTTGCAGTAACCACCACCAAAGAGGCCCTTGGCACTCCTGCAATTCCCTTGCTGGTCAGCATCAGTACGACCAACATGGTCAATTGTGTTCCCAAATCAAGATGGATGCCATAGGCCTGCGCAATCGCAAGGCTGGCAAAGGTCATGTACATCATGCTGCCATCCAAATTAAAACTATACCCAAGGGGGAGGATAAAGGAAACAATCTTGTCTTTACAACCGAATCTCTCCAACTCCGTGGTAAGTTTGGGAAATACCGCTTCACTGCTGGTTGTGCTGAATGCAATCAACAATGGCTGGGAGATGGTCCTGAGCAATTCCCAAAGGCGCTTGCCCAACACCATGTATCCAACAGATAAAAGGAGAACCCAAAGACAAGCAATACCAATGATAAAAGCAAATAAATACTGACCGTAAAAAGAAAATACTTCCAATCCCTTTGTGGCAATTACGGCTGAGATTGCTCCGAAAACACCCAATGGCGCAAAGTTCATGACATATCCTACCATCTTCAGAATGATGTGGGCCGCTGCATCCAGTGCTTTTACAATTACCTTACCCTTTTCACCCAATGCGGTGGTTCCAACACCAAAGAAAATACTGAAAACGACCAGCTGCAGGATTTCATTGGTAGCCATTGCCTCGAAAACACTTTTGGGGAATACATGCTCGATGAACTTCTGCAAAGAAAATTCCTGTGTTTTGCCAATCAGGTCTTTTGCCCCTTCCAAATCTGCAGAACTAAGGTTGATGGCTGCCCCTGGCTTGAAAAAGTTGACCAATACCATTCCGAGCAACAGGCTTGCCAGTGATGCAGAAATGAACCAGAGCATTGCTTTTCCACCTACCCTTCCCACTGAGCCCAGGTCTCCCAGTTTTGCAATACCCACCACAAGGGTTGTGAAAACGAGGGGGGCTATGACCATTTGAACCAATCTCAAGAAGATGGTGGTCAATAATTTAATATTGGTCGAAAATGACTTGATGGTTTCTGGACTGGATTGCTGGTGCACAAAATATCCAACAGCAATTCCCAAAACCATTGCAATGAGAATGTATAAGGTAAGTTTACCGGAAGAGCCCTTCATGATAGAAAAAATATTTGCGTTAAGGTTCGTAAAATAAACGATTTGGATCGATTTCGGAATTTTATTTAAGGACTTAAATAAAATATTCATCTAACCGAATAATTGGCTATTTTAGAACTTTAGTGAACCCTTTAACCATAGAATTGCTATGATTTTATTCAGAAAAAAATCACTTGAAGCGTTGCTTGCCCAGGCCGAAGATTCGGAAAAAGGACTCAAGCGCACCCTGGGCGCAGGAAACCTTGTTGCTTTGGGCATTGGTGCCATCATCGGAGCAGGACTTTTTGTAAGGACTGCTGCTGCTGCAGGACAAGCGGCTGGCCCGGGCGTTACACTTTCTTTTATTGTAGCGGCAGTAGGTTGTGCTTTTGCTGGTCTTTGTTACGCTGAATTTGCATCAATGATACCGATTGCAGGCAGCGCCTATGCATACTCTTACGTTACCATGGGA
>CAILKQ010000194.1 GCA_903834825.1 uncultured bacterium
CAGCATCAACACCAAAACACTTGACAAGCGATCTGCTGCAGATGTTATCAATGAAGGGAAAAAATTATTGGCTGAGATTGCCAGATCTGTTGATGGATACAAAGTAGAACGACAAAGATGACAATATACAATGCAGTAGAAATAACAGTTGGAATACAGCATAAACCAATGAAATTTGCAACAGCGCTACAATACAAGCCTAGCCTTTGCTCAGCGGTTATCCTAATCACCTTTTTGTTTGCCAACGCATATGGTCAAACGCAGAAAATAGAAAACAAGCATTTGTCTGGGACCAAAAATAAAGCATTGCCAAACCTTGTGTTGATTGTGGCAGACGACCTGGGATATGGTGATCTGGGAATCCAGGGCAGCAAACAAATTCCAACCCCGAACATCGATCAGCTTGCCAGGGACGGCGTGATTTTTACAAACGGATATGCCTCTTCTTCTGTATGTGCTCCTTCGCGGGCAGGCCTTCTTACCGGAAAGCACCAGGCGGGTTTTGGTTTTAACGATAACCTTGCCGGCAATCAACCCGGATTTGATGCAAACTACCTGGGACTTCCTTTAACCGAATCAACCCTTGCCAATAAACTCAAGTCGCTTGGTTATGCCACAGGGCTGATCGGTAAATGGCATCTTGGTGCAGCGCCGCATTTTAATCCAATCAAAAGGGGATTTGATGAGTTCTGGGGATTTTTGGACGGAGGGCATGACTATGTTACCGCAAAACAAAATGGAACTGGCATGGAATCTGCCATCCAATGCAATTACAAAAAGCCCGACTTGCTTACCTACATGACAGATGATATTGGAAATGAAAGCATGGACTTTATCAAGCGGCACAACAATCAACCCTTCTTTCTATACGCTGCTTTTAACGCACCCCATGCACCCATGCAGGCGACAGATGAAGACCTGAAACGATTCAGTCATATCAAAGACAAACTAAGGCAAACCTATTGTGCGATGGTCTGCCGGTTGGATCAAAACATTGGTAAAATAATGAGAACACTACAGGAACAAGGCCTGGAGCGCAATACCCTGGTGGTTTTCATCAGCGATAATGGCGGACCCGCAAATTCAATTTCCAATGGCTCCATCAATGCGCCGCTTCGCGGACAAAAAACCACTGTATTGGAAGGCGGGATAAGGGTACCCTTCTTTTTAAAATGGCCAGCCATGCTTGGTGGCGGAAAAAAATTCACAGCGCCCGTTTCTGCACTTGATATTTGTCCTACTTTCATTAAAGCTGCCGGCGGTCCAGTTTCGGAAAAAGATCATTACACAGGTGTTGATATTTTGCCTTACCTGAATGGCAGTACAAAAGGGATGCCCCATCAAACCATGGAATGGCGCTATACGGCAGGTGTTGCCATTCGGGACGGAGACTGGAAATTGATCAGATTGCCAGACCGCTTACCAATGCTCTATCATCTTTCGGAGGATATTGCTGAACAACACGATGTTTCACTTTTATACCCCGACAAAACCAAATCGATGTTAAAAAAAATGGGAACATGGGAGATGCGTCTTCCTCATCCTGTCTTTCATGAACCAGTAGAATGGCGGGTTCGTCATTTGGGATTTTATGATGCACCATACCAACTTGTTCAACCACAAGATTGAATCAACATTTTAAAAAATACTAATGAACAAAAAGAATTATGCACTTCGGTTTTTCACAATATCACTATTGTTGCTTTTCTGTGACTGTGCTGTCGCACAAAATCAATTGACTGCAAAGAAACCCAGTGGAAAAGAGGCAATAGAAATGAGCAACAGGCTAATGCATGGTTGGAATACCTGGAATACCCGCAGTGTCTTGTCTCACGTACTGTTGCCCGAATGCTTTGCCATCAACCTTGCCTTAAAAGACCAACAGGGTAAAATCCTGGAGGAAACCTTGATTGGCCGGGATCATTATGACAGCAAAGAGCAGGTCATTGCCGGACCACATGCCTATGATGGTAGGTACACGGAACTTGAAGTAGAATGGCACAACATCAAGGTCAGGGTGCAGAGCGCATCTGTGGACAATGCATTGTATATACTGGTAAGCCCATTGAAAGCATCAACAGGCGATTCATTGCTGATAACACCCAAGATGTTATGGAACAGAAAAGGTGAAGTAAAGATTGATCAGCGCATGATTGTCGGACAGACGCCGACAAATAATATCAACGTCTATGTCAATGGAAACAAGAAAATAATCTCTTCTGGCGCCTTCCACATTCCTTTAGACAAAAAAATCGCCATTTCATCAGGCGTGTCAAAACCGGTGGAGTTCGTTGAGAATATGATCAAAAAGGCGAAACTAACATTCGAGTCAGAAAGATTCAAGGCAGATAAATCTCCGGAAGCGTATGATGCCATGCAGACAGTGCTTGCATGGACCACCATTTATGATCCGAACAACAGCAGAATAATCAATCCGGTCAGCCGCACATTTTCAAACGACTGGGTATTGTTCGGTTGGGATACTTATTTCGCAGCCTACATGTTATCGCTTGACAACAAGGAGCTGGCCTATGCCAATGCGATTGCCATTACAAAGGAGATTACAGCCAAAGGATTTGTTCCCAACAACTCACAGTATGGGAACAAGAGTGAGGACAGGACCGAGCCCCAGGTTGGATCCATTGTGGTAAGGGAGATTTACAGAAAATACAAGGAGAAATGGTTTTTGCAGGAAGTATACAATGAATTGCTCAGCTGGAACCGCTGGCGGGCAGCCAACAGGGATATTGACGGGTACCTTGTTCATGGTACTGACCCTTATGACCTTGGCGGCAACAAGTCGCGCTCTGCCACTGAATCGGGAAAAATGAAAGCAGCCAAATGGGAATCCGGGATGGACAATTCTCCCATGTGGGACGATGCAAGTTTTGACAGCGTAAACCATCGGATGCTCATGGCTGATGTGGGATTGATGAGCCTTTACATTGCCGATTGCCAGAGCCTGTCTGAGATAGCTGCCATTTTGGGCAATGCAAGTGATGCAAAAGAATTGACAGAAAGAGCAGAGAAGTATTCCAAAAAACTGGAGACACTTTGGGATGATCAGTTTGGACTATACCTGAACAAAGACCTGGTAACAGGAAAACCCAGTTACCGTTTAACGCCTACTTTATTCTATCCCTTGCTGACAAAAGTTCCCAGCCTGGAGCAAGCCTCAAGGATGATGAAGGAACATTTTTACAACCCCAATGAATTCTGGGGAGAATACATCTTGCCTTCGGTTGCACGCAATGACAAGGCATTCAAGGACAACCATTACTGGAGAGGCCGGATCTGGGCGCCATTGAACTTTTTGGTTTACCTGGGCATGCGAAACTACAATATACCAGATGCCAAAAAAGACCTGGTTGAAAAATCAAAAAACCTGCTTTTAAAAACCTGGTTGAGTGATCGGCATGTATGTGAAAATTATCATGCCGAAACCGGACTGGGTGGTGAAGCCAATACTTGGAGTGATGCCTTTTATCATTGGGGCGCCTTGCTGGGCTTTATGGATATCATGGAAAAAGGATATGTGCCTTCTCCCCAGGCACTTGGACAGGTAGAAAATATTGACCAGGCAGTAATGGCAAAAATCAGAAACGAAGGGTTGGTGAATTCAAAAGTCATGGATATTGCATTTCAGATCACTGACGCAAGTGGACCAAGGGTTACCAATTCCCCAGGATTTATGCGAGCGGCCAATTATGCCAAGAACCAATTGACCCAATGGGGATTGGTCAATGCCAGATTGGACCCATGGGGTGAATTTGGGAAAGGCTGGGAATTGGAAAAATCCTATGTGGCGATGTCATCTCCCTGGTACAGGTCACTCATTGCTTATCCCAAAACCTGGACTTCAGGCACCAACGGTTTGCAAAAGGGTGAAGTGATCTTGATCTCGGCCAAAGATTCTGTTGAACTTGAAGCCTATCGCAATAAGCTTAAAGGCAACATATTGATTTTTGATGACCTGATGACCTATGACCACAGCAATCGGCCAGCAATTCTTCGCCGCAATGATGAGGACCTGAAAAAATTAGGTGAAGTCGTTGAAAGTGAGGATACTGCTGCACTCCGAAGGAGAGCTGAAAGAAATAAAACACAAAATGTTATGCCAAGAGGTGTACTCAATGCGCTCAAAAGGATGGCTGTGAAAGAAGGCGCCATAGCCATACTGAGTTCATCTCCCGATAACCATAGCGGCACCATTTTTGTTCTGCAAGGTGGCCCCTACAAAATAACCGATCCGGATAATTTTCTGGACATCGCGATTGGTCTGGAAGATTATAACACGATCATCCGCCTGCTCAGAAACAAAATTCCTGTAAAAATGGATGTGGATGTGAAAACAAGATTCCAAACAAATGACACGCAAGGATACAATGTAATCGCTGAAATACCCGGTATCGATAAAGAC
>CAILKQ010000195.1 GCA_903834825.1 uncultured bacterium
GAAATATTTCCGCTGAACTCTGCCTGAGACATATTGGGCCGGATGGTTGCAAATGCTGCCTTGTAGGCTTCGATGGTGATATCGCTTGACTTTTGCATCAATGCAATTTCAGCCTTGCTTTTGTACATCCTGCATCCTGCAGTGATTGGTGTAGCATCTACAATCTCAAAACCAGGTGCAGCCTTTTTTACGCCATCGGCGATAAAAAACCGAACACGTTCTTCCATGCCAATCCGCTTGTGCTTTACACCCCTGTCTTTTACGATGCCAGCAATCAATGCATAGGGGCTTTCATGTTCTTCCCAGCAGCGCACTTCGTCACCAAAAACCGGGTTGATCAGTTCCATGGCCCGATCCTCTTCAAACTTTGGACAAACATAAGCGATAGCACCTTTAGCTGGAATGACCAGGCCAAAGGTCCTTTCACTTTGTCCCCACCGCATTCCTGTAAAATAGAATGAAGAAGCAGTTCCTTCTAAAAAAATGGCATCAATTTTTTCCTTGGACATCAAATTTTGCGCCTTCGCAATCCTTTGTTTTCTTTCTTCAATGCTGATGGGAACAATGCCATCCACCATGGGCTTCAAGTTGCTTATGCTTGATGGAAGATCGTATTCCTCCTCCTTCAAACGATTACCTGCAAATAGATTTCCTGAAAGGGACATTGCTCCTGAAGTCAGTGCAGCGATGCTTAAAAATTTCCTTCTGTTATGTGACATGCTATAAAATTATAATTTAAAATGAACCCTATTCCCGTAACGCTTAAAAAATATTGTTATTATTTTGATGTTGGACTTCCCCATCTCAATGCACCGCATTGGCATCAATCAAATTTTTCAGTTCTTCATACTCACTTTCCGTAGGCATGCTCAGGGGAGGGCGAACATTTCCTGCGGATCGACCAATGATCTCGGCGCCTGCCTTGATCAAACTGACGGCATATCCATTTTTTCTGTTCCTCATGCGAACCAGAGGAATAAAGAAGTCCTTTAGCATTTTTTCAACCGTGGTTTTGTCTCCACTGCGCAAGGCCTTGTAATACCTGTTGGCCAACTCCGGAACAAAATTGAATGCAGCAGAAGAATAGGTGTTCACACCAATCGACAAATAGGCCTCGGCAACAATTTCTGCGGTGGGTACTCCTCCAATATATATCAACCGGTTGCCAACCGTTTTGATGGTATCATTGAGTTCCTGTATGTTGCCAGTACCATCTTTCAGGCCAATCAGGTTGGGGCAGGCATGGGCAAGCTTTTCAATGAAAGATGCATTCAATGTGCCGTTGGCCCGGTTATAATAAATGACAGGAAGGCTGGTACTGTTGATGATGGCACGGGCATATTCAAAAACACCATCCTGCGGGCATTCTGTCAAATAGGGAGGGAAAAGCAACAAGGCATTCACGCCTGCTTTTTCGGCAATCGCAGCCAGTTCGATTCCCTCTGCAATACTCTTTCCTGTTGAACTGATCAAGGGAACCCTGTCTTTTACGGTTGCCACAGATAGGTTTACGATGCGTTCATATTCCTGGTTGTCAAGAGAAAAAAACTCACCCGTTCCGCCTGCAACAAAGATGGAAGAAATATCATGCTCCATGAACCACTCCAATCTTTCCTTGTAACTGGTTTCATTGAATTTCCCTGATGCATCAAAATCTGTAATGGGAAATGACAGTAATCCATTTTGCAGCGAAGCCTTGATTTTACTTAATTCCATGTTGAAACAATTATGATGATGCATCAGGTCAAAGGACCCAGATTGAATAAAGCTAATTCATTACCGGGATTAAAATTGCACAATGCAATGGGTTAAATCATTGGAAACAGCCAGGCAGCCAGCATGGTGAGCACAAGTCCGGTGATGCCCATGATGCTCTGCATCGGGGTTATCGTTTTCAATGCCTCTGTTTCAGTAAAGTTGCTTGTCTGGCACATGATCCAAAATCCGGCATCATTCATCCATGGAATCAGTTTTGCACCACTTCCAATGGCCAGGCAGAGGTAAACCGGATGAAAGCTCAAATTGGATTGCTGCGCCATCCCGGCCAAAATACCAGATGCCGTAATCAATGCTACGGTTGCGGAACCCTGTGCAGAACGAACAATCATGGTAATCAAAAAGGCCAGTGGAATCAAGCCAAGTTGAAAATCAGCAGAAAGCACGGCAATGCGCTGACTGATTCCCGTTTGTTGGAGCATCCCGCCAAACGCGCCACCGGATGCAGTAATCAGGATGATGCCACCTCCGCTCATCAGCGCCTGCTGCACAAAGGCCGTCATTTTACGCTTTTCCATATTGCCATACTTCAAGAGGGTAAACAAGGCAATGATACCGCCTATAAACAGTGCTATGTTTTTATCTCCTGTAAAAAGAACCAGATCAAACAAACCATTCAGCCATTCATGCTGGCTGAAAGGCTGGCCAGGCGTTTTAAACGCTTCATAATAGGAGCGAATACAGATCATCACCATCGGAAACAAGGCAGGGAGCACGGCCCAGATCAAAGGGGGAAGGTCCTTGTCTTCTTTGTTGGATAAGGCAGTGATGTCTTTGATGCTTGCATCAGGCGCATCACGCAGGGGGATATCAAATTTTTTATTGAGGTAGACGGCAATAACGTATCCAACACTGATTGTGCATAGGCCAAGCAGTATTCCACACACCATCAAGAGACCAACGGATACATTCATGGCACTGGCCAGGAACAGGGGGCCTGGAGAGGGAGGAACATATGAATTGGCCATCACTGCACCGGCAATGACGGAAAGCGCAAGCAACAGGTAATTTTTTTTCATTTTAAGTGCCATTGCCTTGGCCAGCGGCATCATCAAAAAAATGACCGTATCAATAAAAACAGGGATGGTAAGAAAAAAACTGCTGAGGGCAAACCCCAATGGAGCATTTCTGGTTCCCAACACCCTCAACATGGACCGGATGATTTTTTCTGCAGCACCGCTTTCCAGCATGCTCTTGCCAATGATGGCTGCCATGGCAATGAGGATTCCGATTTTGGTACAGGTGTTCCCAAACTCAACTGCAATCCTTTCCCCAACCGACTTGTGTGACATTTTCATCGCCTCTTCAGATCCCAGTCCCTTGGTGATGAAATAGGCGATGAGGTTGGATTCTGGCGTCAGGATGGCAACGACAATCGCCGACAACAAAAGGGAAATGAACGGATGAAGCTTTAATAGGATGATGCTGATCAAGATGACCGAAATGCCGACCAGCAAAATCAAAATGGGATCCATGGTAAAATATTTAAGAATGAGGTATTGCTCAATTTAAATGTACACTTTGTTCTGCATGCGCATGCATTTCTTCAATGGCAATTGGCAGTCAGCAACGAAGCGTTAAAACCGAACCGTCTTGAAAGTCCAGCCGGGTTCGATCTTTTGCATTTCAATTTCATCATCACGTTTGGTCAATCCACAGTCAAGGTAATTCTGGTGCAATTCTGCAAGTGCTTCCCGATCCAATTCAACACCCAATCCTGGTCCTTTCGGCACGGCAACTGAGCCATCTTCAAAAGACAACCGCCCGCCCTGGATGATCTCATCAGACTGCCATGGGTAGTGGGTATCCAATGCATGATGAAGGTCTGGAAGTGCTGCGCCCAGGTGTACCATCGCTGCCAGGGAAATGCCCAGGTGGCTGTTGGAATGCATGGACAACTCACGTCCAAAAGTCTTGCAAATGGCCGCCAAATGCATGGATGCCTGCAATCCCCCCCAAAAATGGTGATCACTCAAAATGATGTCTTCAGACTGCAGCCTGAAAGAGGAGGGCAGTTCTTCGAAGGAAGTAGTGCACATATTGGTTGCCAGCTTGATGTCAAGGGCTTTGCGAATGTCCGCCATTGCTGCCTGGCCCCGAACCGGGTCTTCGAGGTATTCAATGTGCGGTTTGAGGGTTCGCCCAAAATGCAAGGCAGTATCCGGATGCCAGACACCATTGGGATCAATGCGCAAAGGAATATCATCACCGAAAGCCTCATGCAGGGCTATGATTGCATCTGTCTCCTGCTGGGGTTCAAATACGCCTGCTTTGAGTTTGATGGATTTGAAACCGAAATGCTTGCACATGGCCTTCGCCTGGTCAACAATTCCGTTGGGGTCGAGCGCAGCTGCTTGACGGGCATGATCCCAGCCTTTTGCATGATCGGCAAGGCCAAATTCCAGTTTCCCACCTGCCCCTGCAGGTTTATAAAACAGGTATGCTGCAAAGGGAACCGCATCGCGCATTTTGCCACCCAAAAGATCTACCACAGGTCTAGATGTAACCTTTCCAATGATGTCCATGCAGGCCACCTCTACGGCACTAAAAATGTGCACCAGCTTTCGCTGGTCCCATGGAGCAAGCCCCCTGTCGCCCGCAGCATCAATGCCATATTTTTGCTCAAGTGCCCGGCGGATGGGGTTGAGATGAAACACGTCCATTCCCCTGATCACATCCCCCGCAGAAGCAAGTGCTTCGTTGATGGCAAGGTTGCCCGGAATTTCACTGATCCCTGATATGCCATCATCCGTAACGATCTCCATGACCGTGCGCAGTGCATAGGGCGCATGAAGTCCTGCCGCATTGAGCAAGGGCGGATCAGTGATAGCAATCGGCGTAATGATGACCTCCCGAATACGGGGTCCATGTTTGGGTATGTTTGAAATCATTCTGGTAATTTTATCATGGTTCGCCTTTTATAAGGCTGGCTACTTTTGGGGTTAATCTTGCCCTTTTTAGCCCTTTTTTCTGTCATGCTGAATAGTTTGTTGTAAAGCTATTTCAGGACAAGACAATATTTCAAATCCTGACAGAAGCAATCAACTATTTATTACTATTTTCTTCATTGTCTTATTTAATTTTCATCAGCTCCTCCATCGCTGTCGTTTAATGGGTGGTCTTTATCAATAAGTACAGGTTGCGGCACCTTTTCTTTCTTTAACCAAAGCAACAACTCATTCAACAACTCATTGCGTTTCTTTCTGTTTACAAGAGCAAGATTGTTCCGTTCGCCTTCATCTTCTTCCAGGTTATATAATTCTACCGCATTGTTTTTATCAATGTTTTTGATACCGCCGTTGAGCAGCCACTCTTCATAATACAAATGAATTTTCCAGTTGCCTTTACGCAATACAGTAGCAGGCCGTGTACGGAAGATACTATCTCTGCCACGAATTACAGGTTCATTTAAATACCCCGGGAAATGCCAGTACAGATTGCTGCGTTTGGTAGTGATTGTTTTTTCTGTAAACAATGGCAACAAATTTTCTCCATCCAGCTTTACAGAACTGTTGCCTGCTGCAGCCAGGAAGGTGGGATACAAATCAATATTGATGATGGGTGTATTGTTTTGAGTATTGGGTTTGATGTTACCATTCCAGTAAGCAATAAACGGTTCCCGGATGCCGCCTTCATAATAACTACCTTTATTTCCACGCAATGGTTCCTGCGATGATTGTTGTGTGGCTCCGTTATCACTTGTAAAAATTACCAAGGTATTTTTATCAAGTCCTGATCTTTTTAAATACGCCATCAATAAACCTATGCTTTCATCCAAATCAAAAATACAGGCAGCATACAAAGCTGCTTTATTATCAAGCCCTTTCTTTTTAAATCGCTCAATGGTTTCAGGTTTTGCTTCTATGTTTGAATGAATAGCATGATGCGATAAAAAAGCAAAGAACGGTTTATGCTGATTACGTTGCATAAATGCTATAGCTGAATCCGTTAATGAATAAATTCCCTTCGGGTCTTTTGGCTTATCTCTTTTTATATTGGGATTCTCTTTTCTGCTGTCAAAAAAAACATTAAAGCCCTGCTCTGTTGGTGACGTGCCTTTTACTTTATTGGATGAAAGATGCCATTTGCCAAACAACCCGGTTGCATAACCCTGTTGCTGTAATGCTTCAGCAACTGTTAGAAATGAAGAAGCCAGGTAATTGGTGTTGGGCACGGGCACTACTTTCATTTCTTCTTTTGGTCCACGGGTGCTGCTGCCTACTGCATACACACCATGACGTGGTGTATATCTTCCGCTCAACAAACAAGCCCTTGATGGTGCACAGTTCCCTGCACCTGCATAGGCATTGTTAAAGATCATTCCCTGTTTTGCCAGCGCATCTATATTGGGTGTTTCAAAAACTTTGCTGCCTGTAAAGCCCACATCTTTATAACCCAAATCATCAGCAAAAATTAAAATGATGTTGGGCTTTTTTGTTTGTTGCGCCAACAACTTTTGCCGGGCAGCTATTGCAACACAAACAATAAACAGATACCATATTTTACAGTTCATAGTTTCTTAGTATTGATATTTATAAAACCTTAAACCGTATATTTATTTAATTTCTGTATTCACCCGTTCCACAAACAAAGATATGGAAGCTTAGTAGAAAACCAAATGATTGACCATGAAAAAATATCTTACCTCTCTAATTGCAATTCATAATATCAATGGTCAATTGGGTAAATGGCCTGGTCCAATTATTGAGGCAAACTCAATGGAGGAGGCAGATGAGTGGTGCAAGAAAAATACACAGTATTTGTTTGTGGAGCAGGAGGTACTTGATGTTCAAAAGACGACAGAACCGTTCTCTAATGCAAATTGATTTTTATTGAAATACGTTTAGAATCACTTTCTTTCTATATTTGCACCATCATCAAGAACCCAATTGGGTACCAACCGAGAGCAACACTCAACGGTGGTAAAACGATGAGGACTTACA
>CAILKQ010000196.1 GCA_903834825.1 uncultured bacterium
CTGTTTTCATCAGCATTATTTCCCACACTATACAAGGTTGCCATCGTACCAACAAATACTTCTCTTGCCGCAAATGATGTAATTAACGCAATACCTATCTTCCAATCATACCCTAATGGTCTGATAATAGGTTCTATACTCCGGCCCATGATGCCAGCATAAGAATTTTCCAACAACGCAGATGATTTTTCTGCCTGGTATTTGTTTTCATTGACAGGATCATTCTTTATTAATATGGCATAGTTTTCCTTGATTTTATTTCTTTTTTCTGTTGGTCCAAAAGAACTAAAAGCCCATAAAACCAAAGAAATAATCATGATTACTTTTCCTGCATCAAATACAAAAACTTTGGCTTTTTCAACCATTGTATAGAGAATATTTTTCCACCGGGGTTGTCTATACACAGGAAGTTCAAGTATAAAAAAACTTTTTTCTTTTATCTTGATTAATAAGTTCATCAGATAAGAAACCAATAATGCAATAACTATTCCTAACACATATAAACCCATCAATACCAACCCTTGTAAACTAAAAATTCCTAAAATATTTTTATTGGGTACAACCATTGATGCTAAAATGGTAAATACAGGTAAACGTGCACTACAACTCATGAAAGGAGTTACCATGATGGTAAGCAATCTCTCTTTTTTATTTTCAATATTTCTTGCACTCATGATGGCTGGTACAGCACAAGCAAAACCACCAATCATCGGCATTACACTTTTTCCATTCAACCCAACTTTTCTCATGATCCTGTCTGAAAGAAAACTTATCCTCGCCATGTAACCTGTATCTTCCAAAAGAGTGATCAATCCAAACAATATCATGATTTGTGGCACAAAAACCAGAATTCCTCCCAATCCTGCCAGAATTCCATTGACAACAATGTCTGCAATCCAACCGCTTGGCAATACAGACCCCAACCAACCACCCAATATCCCAACACCCGATTCTATCAGGTTCATTGGATATTCTGCAACCCAAAAAACAGACTGGAATAAAATAAATAACACAAACCCCATGATCAAGTATCCCCAGGTTTTGTGTAAAAAGAAATGATCAAGCTGCTCAGAGAACAGTTTTCTTTTTTCTATGCTCTCTTCCTCAACGGATTTGAGCATTACCTGTCTTATTTTTTGATACCTGAGTTGAATATCTTCAGCTTGTATTTTGGTATGGTTGAATTTGTATTTTTCCTCTATTTTTTCAATCTTCTCTTGTATAACAGCTTCTAATTCAAAAGACCCATGGTTGATCAGGTGATGAATGGCACCATAGTTTCCAAGACCCGGAATCAATTCTCGCATCTCACCAATTGCCTCTTTTGCCAAAGCATCAATAGGAAAGAAATCTTGTCCGGTCACTTCAATGGTCAACATTTGAGCAACTGTCGATTTTAATTGTTCAATTCCTTTACCCGTTCTTGCATTTACCACCACAACAGGCACCTGCATTTCCCTGGATAAACAATCAACATCTATTTTTATACCTCTTTTTTTTGCCAAGTCAACCATCGTCAACGCAACAACTACAGGGATTTTTAGGTCAATCACTTGTGATACATACAACAGGTTTCTTCTAAGATTACTGGCATCAACCACAACAACAGCTAAATCAACAGATTCACCTTTTTCAGGAGTCATCAACTGTTTATAAGATACCCATTCATCACTCCTTCTTGGATATAAACTATAGGTTCCAGGCAAATCAAGGACTATACAATCCTGTTTATTGGGTAGTTTAAAGCCACCCTCTTTTTTTTCAACGGTAACACCTGGAAAATTGCCCACACTTTGTCTTAGTCCAGTCAATAGGTTGAATAAGGAACTTTTTCCACTGTTTGGATTACCAATAAGGGCTATATTAGGCTTATTACCGATCATTTATTGCCAACGAAGGTACGCTCATTTGCACCCCCCCCCTTACGAAAACAGTAAAAAGCCCATCTTTAAACAGATATTTCAATACATCCCACCAACTATACTAAATTTGCTTAAAATACTTTAGATGTTTAGGTTAATAATCCCCCTTCTTTTATTGTCATCATTCGTTTCAGCCCAAAAGCTAAAAAAAGCTGACAAAGAGATTGTACAATACTTACAACAACAAGTTGGTTACCTTTCTTCGGATGAACTAAAGGGTAGAAGAGCGGGAGATCCCGGAGAAATCATGGCTGCTGAATTCATCGCTTCAAAATTTAAAGAAATAGGCCTTACACCCAAAGGAGACAACGCTTCTTATTTTCAGCATTTTACCATCAACGATGGAAAAGAAGTATCAAAAGACACCGAATTAAGGTTAAATGGTAAGGTGCTTAAAGCCGGTGTTGATTTTTTTCCTCTTTCCAATTCTCCCGCAGCAACCATCAATGCAGAATCTTCCCCCGCTTTAAATGAAAAAGGCCAGCCATGGATGGTT
Organism: uncultured bacterium; assembly: GCA_903834825.1. Lineage (GTDB taxonomy): Bacteria > Bacteroidota > Bacteroidia > Chitinophagales > Chitinophagaceae > Pollutibacter. The sequence continues at coordinate 2,419 of CAILKQ010000196.1, forward strand.
GATCTTGCCGAAGCAATTCTTGAAAACAAAGAAAACCCACATTTTGACGTTTCAAATTTATTGTCTGAAAAAATCCTCAAGGCTAAAGAAAAAGGTGCTTCTGCAGTAATTTTTTTCAACTCGTCTTCTTTGGATGACAAAATCAAGTTTGATCCAAAAGACAGGTCAGAAACCGCCCCCTTGCCCGCCGCATACATCAATACAAACGCACAAAAGCAACACCTTACTGATATTTCTTCCTCCTATCAAATTTCTGCCAACCTTTTGATCACGCCAAAAATCAGAAAGTCAAGAAACGTGATTGGATATCTAGACAACAATGCAGTTTTAACCATTGTCATAGGGGCACACTTTGACCACCTTGGTTATGGAGAAGATGGGAATTCAATGATTAGGACTGGAGATCTCGGCATACACAATGGTGCTGATGATAACGCCAGTGGAACATCTTCTATGATTGAACTAGCCTTTCTTTTGAAAAACAGCAAAGCAAAACAATACAACTACCTTTTCATTGCTTTTTCTGCAGAAGAATTGGGTCTTAATGGTTCGAAATATTTTGTAGAGAACCCAACAGTTCCTTTAAACAGCATCAACTACATGATCAACATGGACATGGTTGGACGAATGAACGACAGCAGCAAAACAATAACGGTTGGTGGATATGGAACATCTCCATCTTGGAAAACAATGATTGAATCTGTTAAGAAAAAAGAGTTTACAATTAGGGTTGATTCAAGCGGAACAGGCCCAAGCGACCATGCCTCATTTTATCGAAAAGATATCCCCGTACTTTTCTTTTTCACCGGGCTTCATTCTGATTACCATAAACCCAGTGACGATGCAGATAAAATCAACTATGTTGGGATGTTGAAAATTATTCGTTTTATTCAACAAATGATTGAAACCAATAAACAAGATAAAAAACTGGCTTTTACAAAAACAAGAGAACAGCAGACGTCAACTTCAGCAAGGTTCAGCGTGAGCATGGGCATTATGCCAGATTATTCTTATGCAGGATCAGGCGTAAGGGTAGATGGTGTTTCAGAAAATCGACCCGCTAAGAAAGCAGGAATTTTAACAGGAGATATTGTCAAACAGTTGGGCGAACACAAAACATCATCAGTGGAATCGTATATGCAGGCCCTTTCTACATTCAAGAAAGGCGATAAAACAACAACCGTAGTTTTGAGAGGAGACAAAGAAATTAGTTTCGAAATAATTTTCTGATGAAACTAAGGCTTGACGACGATAAAATGTCCGATCATTTTTTTGAAGATACAAGAATACTGGGTATTGTTTGTACTTTAAAAAACTATCATTTTTGTTGGCACATTGAGAAGGCTTTGCAAATTGATTTTCAAACAGCACCGGATTTGCAGATTGGGATGGAAAAAAACAGAAGATCATATTCATTTACCGTTTATGAATTTCTTCAACCCATTTCTGCAAAAGAACATTTTCTTTACAGCAACAAACATGATGGGGAGTTTCTTTTACCAGAGCTTCAACACCTCGATTTTATCTGGTTGGTCAGGGATAGTTTTCAAGATGAACCATATTTTCAACAAATTCAACAACAACTCAGGTCTATACCCGGTGTTCAACTGGTAACCGAAGTGGCTCACGAAAAAATTAAATCAAGAGATAATTTACAACGATAACACATGTGGAAAGAAACCGATAATCAACTGTATAGAAAATTCGTCTTCAATAATTTTATTGATGCCTTTGCCTTCATGACCAAGGTTGCTATACTTGCTGAAAAAGCCAACCATCACCCCACATGGAAAAATACATGGAGCACGGTAGAGGTTTGGCTTTCAACACATGATGCAGGAAACACCATCACCGAGAAAGACCTTGAACTTTCAAAAGCCATAGACGCACTTTAACGAAGGCGATAAAATTAATAAACAGATACTGCAAAATCTTCCGATGCGGCTATTTCTCCTATTGGTGTGATGCTATCTGACAATCCATAATGTTTCAGCTGTTCAATGACATCCTGTAATGCATCTTTCGATACAGCAATCAATAAACCACCGCTGGTTTGAGGATCTGCCAAGATGTTTTTTTGTAATACCCGGTGCTGTATGTTTCCAAAGTGAACCTTGTGTCCATAACTGTCCCAGTTTCTGTTTGTTCCTCCAGGTACGGAACCCATTTCAATATACTCAACCAATCGATCTGATATCAATGGAACGGCACTGAAGTTTATTTTAGCCGACATGCCACTTCCCTCAACCATTTCAATAAGGTGGCCCATCAATCCAAAACCAGTAACATCAGTCATTGCATGAACGCCGTCTATTTTCCCCATGATAGCACCGATTTTATTCAACTGCATCATCTGTTCCGCCGCCAATGATTCATCTCCTTTTTTCAACAAATTCTTTTTTTCTGCTGTTGTTAAAATACCAACACCAATTTTTTTGGTCAACAACAACAAGTCTCCTCGTTGGGCAGTATTGTTTTGTTTCAAGTTTTTGATATCAACCAATCCGTTCACCGCCAATCCAAAAATGGGTTCTGGCGAATCAATGCTGTGCCCACCGGCCAATGGAATTCCTGCTTCACGACAAATGCTTCTACTTCCCTCAATTACTCTTCTCGCCACCAGGGGAGACAAGATGTTGATGGGCCAACCCAAGATGGCAATAGCCATGATCGGATCTCCCCCCATGGCATACACATCACTTATAGCATTGGCGGACGCTATTCTACCAAAATTATAAGGATCATCAACAATCGGCATGAAAAAATCAGTTGTTGAGATCAATGCCTTTCCGTTGTGTAAATCATATACCGCGGCATCATCTTTGCTATGGTTGCCAACAATCAACCGATCATTATCTGGCATACTAAAATTTGAATGCAATATCTCATCCAAAATTTTCGGTGAAATTTTGCAGCCACATCCTGCCCCATGTGAGTATTGTGTCAGTTTAATATCTTCCATCTTTTTGATTTACTATCAGCCCTGCGTTTTCTTCATCATTTACTTTTTCTGCTAAAACCATCATAATCTCTGGTTTTGGATCCTCCCTATTTTCAAGGCCTTTTCTATATTGCTTATCATAGTATTTTAACAAGACATCAAAACATCCGTGAAAGTCTTTTTCTTCTAATGCTGCGATAGCTGTTTTGGTTTCAAGCCCACCCAGTCTTTTTTGTATCCTTACAATAGCTTCTCGCAGTGCAATACAATCTAAGGCGCCATACGTGTCTACCAAATAATCCAACCTTGCCGGAAAGGGGATATCCAAAAATACAATATTGCTTTTCCTCATGTGGGCCCACATGGCCTGTGGAATATTTACCGCTCCAATGCGTTGGCTCTCGTCCTCCAACCAAATGTTTTTATCCGGGTATTTTTCTCTTTCTGTTTTAGTGGCAAGGGAAAGTTTATTTTCAAACATCTCTTGGCTGGGTTGTTTGGGTAAACCAATATTTCCAAACGCCGAACCCTTGTGACCAGCCAGTCCTTCAAGATCCACTACAGCCTCGCCCAAGTTGGCCAACGCTTGTAAAACAATTGTTTTGCCCGAACCTGTATTGCCTCCCAATATTGTGAACGGATGTTTTTTGCTCACTTCTAAGAGTACCCAATTCCTAAACGCCTTGTACCCCCCAATGAGTGTATATACTTTAAAGCCATAAAGATCAAGCAACCAAGCCACCGCAGCACTTCTCATTCCCCCTCTCCAACAATGCACCAACACAATTTTGTTGTTAGGGTCTTTTTCTTTTATCAACGCCTCGGCCTGAAGCAGCATTTCTTTCATCTTTGGTCCAAAAAATTCAAGCCCCCTTTTTATGGCTTCTTCCCTTGATTGTTGTTTATAGACCGTACCAACCATTGCACGCTCTTCGTCATTAAATAGTGGAAGAGAGGATGACCCAGGAATATGTGCATGCGCATATTCTGCATTGCTTCTTACGTCAATGACTGTATGTATTTGTGAAAGTTGAACAAATTGTTCAACAGGAATTCTTTCTATTCCCATATTGTTTTTAAGAAAATCACTTGTTCATTGTAGCAAGAAACTCGTTGTTGTCGCGCGTACCCTTCATTTGTTTCATCAACAAATTCATGGCTTCTTCGCTGTTCATGTCTGCTAGATGGTTGCGCAGGATCCACATTCTTTGTAATATATCCTTATCGAGCAAAAGATCTTCTCGCCTGGTAGAAGATGCTGTAAGATCGATAGCGGGGAACATCCGCTTATTGGCTAGTCGCCTATCCAAGACAAGCTCCATGTTACCGGTACCCTTAAATTCTTCAAAGATAACTTCGTCCATTTTACTTCCTGTGTCTATCAGTGCAGTAGCCAAAATGGTCAGCGAGCCACCATTTTCTACTTTTCTCGCTGCACCAAAAAACTGTTTGGGCTTTTGCATGGCGTTGGCTTCTACTCCGCCAGATAAAACTTTTCCAGATGATGGCGCAACAGTATTGTGCGCCCTTGCCAACCTTGTAATAGAGTCGAGTAAAATCACTACATCGTGTCCGCACTCAACCAGCCTTTTTGCTTTTTGAAGTGCCATCGCAGATACTTTCACGTGTTTTTCAGCGGGTTCATCAAACGTTGATGCGAGCACCTCCGCCCTGACGCTGCGCTCCATGTCTGTAACCTCTTCCGGGCGCTCATCTATCAAAACAACCATCAAATAACACTCTGGGTGGTTTGTGGCGATGGCATTTGCAACCTCTTTCAACAACATGGTTTTACCAACCTTTGGTTGTGCAACAATCAATCCCCTTTGACCCTTACCCAAGGGGGTAAACAAATCCATCATCCGGGTTGAATAATTATCCTGCTTGGTATATAAATTGAATTTTTCAAAAGGGAACAGCGGCGTCAAATAATCAAATGGTACCCTGTCGCGAACCTCGTCAGGTAAACGGCCATTCACGGTGTCTACTTTGTATAATGCAAAATACTTTTCACCTTCTTTCGGCGGTCGAACACTTCCGCTAATGGTATCTCCTGTTTTTATTCCAAAAAGCTTGATTTGTGAGGGAGATACATATACGTCATCAGGGGAGGTCAGATAATCATAATCGCTGCTCCTCAAAAAGCCATACCCATCAGGCATCATTTCCAACACCCCTTCTCCCGCAATCGCACCATCAAACTCTACGCTGAATACGGGTTCCTTTTTGATGAAAAGTTGTTTGGCCGGCGCTTCGTCTAACCCTATGACATTTTCACCCGATTGTGGTTCTTCTTCGTTACTGTTTTCTATAGCAATATCTTCTTTTCTTTCCTCTTGTTTTGCTTCTGCTTCTGCCGGGACGGGTTTAATTTTTTTAATTGGCTGCTTACTCTCTTTTATTACCGGTGTAGCTTCTTCTGCTGTCGGAATGACGGGCGTAGCTGGAGGCCGACCTCTTTTTGCTACTTTTTTCTCCAATTTAGGGGCTTCTGCCATTTCGGGGCCCTTTGGACTGGCATCCTCATTTTCAACGATTGCCTCTTCTGTACTGTTTGATGTTGTTGTTTTTACAATTCGTTTTTTCTTGATGACATCATCCTTTGTTTCGGGTTTTGTACCGCTGTTCATGATGGCTTGTTTGTCTAGAATCTTATAGATCAGATCCTGTTTTTCCAATTTTTTTACACCAGTAATTTTAAGCTGCTCTGCAATATTGAGCAGTTCTGGAACAAGCATGTCGTTCAGCTGAAGAATGTCGTACATAGATAATATTTGTAAAATAGACCCTACAGGGAATTTGACGAGATAAAGATGGAGATTGTGAAGTGAAAACAATGTGTGGAGCGATGCTTTTCTAATAATGCCCCTGTTTCCGAAAGCAATATTAACGCTTTTTCAATTTTAAAAAAAATATTTACCCATCTTATCCTCTAACACCAAGCCCTGCTACTCCCTATTTATTACCTTTGCATCAAGAATACAAGCATATGTTTAACAAGAGAATCAAGATAAAAGAACTTTTGCTTCAGCCTGCAGGCCAAAAGGATGTTGTTGTAATGGGATGGGTCCGCACTTTCAGGAACAATCAATTCATTGCCCTCAATGATGGCTCCACCAATACCAATATCCAGGTTGTAGCCCCCCTTGGTCTATTCGATGGTGAAATTTTAAAAAGAATCACCACAAGTGCTTCATTAAAAATTACTGGCGAACTCGTTTTGTCCCAAGGAAAGGGACAACCGGTTGAGGTTGTGGCCAAAACTATCGAAATTTTGGGTGACTCTGACGCGGAGAAATACCCACTTCAACCAAAAAAACACAGCCTTGAGTTCTTGCGCGAAATTGCCCACCTGAGGTTTAGAACAAATACATTTGGTTCCGTTTTTAGGGTAAGGCATGCGCTTGCTTTTGCTGTTCATCAGTTTTTCCACAATAAGGGATTTCTTTATATGCATACACCCATCGTTACCGCCAGCGATGCTGAAGGAGCGGGTGAAATGTTCCGTGTTACCACGCTTCCTTTTGACAATCCCCCGAGAGATGAAACCGGGGCGATCGATTTCAAAGAAGATTTTTTTGGCCGCAGTACCCACCTCACAGTCAGTGGTCAATTGGAGGGCGAACTAGGAGCTACCGCTTTTGGTGAAATTTACACTTTCGGACCCACCTTTAGGGCCGAAAACTCTAACACGACCAGACACCTGGCAGAATTTTGGATGATTGAACCAGAAATGGCATTTTCTGATCTTGAGGATAACATGAACCTTGCCGAATCCTTCATCAAACATATTATCGATTTTGTGATCAAAAACAACATGGATGACCTCGTTTTTCTCGATCAACGGTTGGCAGAGGAAGAAAAACAGCTCCCCACGGACAAGCGCAGCGAAATGGGACTGATTGATAAATTAAGGTTTGTGCTTGATAACGATTTTGAGCGTATCACCTATACGGACGCTATCGATATTCTCTTGAACTCTCCCGCCTATAAAAAGAAGAAATTCCAGTATGAGGTTAAGTGGGGCATCGATATGCAAAGTGAACACGAAAGATATCTGGTAGAAAAACATTTCAAAAAGCCAGTCATCGTTACGAACTACCCGAAAGACATCAAAGCGTTTTACATGCGCCAAAATGATGACGGCAAAACAGTTGCCGCCATGGACATTCTGGCTCCAGGCATTGGAGAAATTGTTGGTGGTTCACAAAGGGAAGAACGGCTCTCTTTATTAACACAGCGCATGAAGGAAATGCATATCGCGGAAGATGAATTGTGGTGGTATCTCGATACGAGAAGGTTCGGTACGGTTCCTCATGCAGGGTTTGGGCTTGGGTTTGAAAGAATGGTTTTGTTCGTTACCGGCATGACCAACATCCGAGATGTGATTGCTTTTCCACGAACGCCGAAAAGTGCAGAATTTTAATTTATATCATTTGGCTGTCATAAAATACTTTACCCTTCTGCTTGCATCATTTCTAACATCAACATAAAATAGATTGATGTCACCAGCATGGTAATTCTTATTTCTATATAAAAAAGAACCTGGGAATTTTGGATGTGAAACCCATAGAGCACTGCCCTCTGCTTGCGTATTGTGTGTTTTGGTGTATATTTTGTTCAGGTTATACAACACTGCACCTTTTTGCAACGATTTATCCGCAATCTCATTCGTTGTTTTCCAGGTAACCGGATTAACAACAGCTATTGAGGTGTCCAATCTATTGGCCCACGCATCAGAATGATCTTCCCTAAACGTTCTCCAGCTAACAAAGCATCCTGTTTTAGTGCTGTCTGCGCAAATGGGTATTTTTTCATAGCTGTCTTTTCTTACTCCCATGCCAATCAGGTATGCAC
>CAILKQ010000197.1 GCA_903834825.1 uncultured bacterium
AGTGATGCCACGGTAGCGCGGTCGTTTTCCTTCAGGGGTGTGCTGTATCCATTCAAAACTCCCACTGGGCGTTGGCTCCTCCATGGATTGCGCCCCGTCATGATGGATTAGCGTGTTGGTGTACATACACCAGAAGGTGAATGTGCATCGGTAAAACGCATCCCCTGCTTGGCGAGCTTGTCAATATTGGGCGTGTTGATTTTTCCTTCTTTGTTGTAGACTTTTACATCTCCATAGCCCAGGTCGTCTGTCAGGATGTAGATGATATTGGGTCTTTCTTGTGCATGTGTATCATCATAAGAAAAACAGGCCAGCAGGCATGTGACCAGAGAAAATTTCAAAAGATTGTTCATCAGTGGTTATTCTGTTTTCATTGACTTGATCCAATCGCTGATGAGCTTTACGCCCTCAGCGTGGATGAGCTTTCTGCTGACCTCTGGCATCATCACGCCGGGATCGGTTGACTGCATCCTGTATAAAAGTATGCTTTCATTGGGTTTTCCAGGATGTATATCAAATTGCAGGTTGCCTGAACCCCTTCCTGCAGCGATGGGTGTTTTGAAAAAACCATATGCCGCGCGGTCTGTTGTTCGCCAATCGAGGAACAGTCCTGAAGTCTGCGCTGGGCCTGTCTTGTTGTGGCAGTGTGCACAATTGATATCGAGATAAGCCTTGGCACGGTCATCAATGTTTTTGGTAGGATCGCTGTAATTGACAAACTGTGGAACAACAGACATGTCTTGGGGAAGGCCCGTCATCATTGCATCCTGCGACCATTTCTTGAGCTGGTTTTCTGTTCCGGTAGCATAGTCATGATCACCATTGAGTTGTCTTGCAGATGGACCGATCGGTGTCATGGTTCCATTGCTCTCATGGCAGCTTTTGCATTGGTTCATGTTGGGAACGGTATATTCAAAAGAAATTTTCTCCCCTTTTTCGTTCAGGTAATCAACGTTGGCAGTTCCACCGGCCACTTCCAATAAGGCATCGGTCTGCTCTTCATTCCAAATGTAAGGAAGTGATTTCCAACCTTTGGATTCGTGGATGAGGATGCGGGTTTCCATCAAGCGCCTTCCTTTTGAAGGATCTTTCTCATCGTTGTAATAATAAAAAGTTTTGGCAATGGTGGTGCCAACAGGAAATTGAAAAACCGAATCAGGATTGTATGCAACATGCTCCCCATTGGGCAATTGTACAAAGCGCAGCTTGTGTGCATAGTCTGAAAACAATGGCGAATTGAGTGAGTAGGGCATTACAGTTTTTACCGGTTGCTGGTCACTGATTTTTCCTTCAAAAAGGGCGTATTCAGACAAACGTTGTTTGTAGGCAAACTGCTCCACCGCCTTGAAAGACATGGAAAAAATGGTGACCGTCAACACCAAAATAACAATGGCAACATATCCCTTTTTCATCCTTTTCGCTTATTTTTTTTTGTTCAATGCAATGGGAGCAAGGGTACAGTTGAATGGAGTGACATCCCTTGAAATATTCTTGAAATCATTGTCTGCATCGATGTTGGCAAAGCTCTGGTTCTTGTTGTTCTGGATACAAATCTTGTACTCAGGCTTCATATTCCCTGCTGCATCGCGGTATTTGGGGTTGATGATTCCATCATAAACAATATGAGGAACATTGCGCCCGAATTTCAATTTGAAATGATAGATCTGTGCAAAACGTCCTTCCATGGGTACTTTCCTTTTCTTGCGTTCAAAGGTATTGTCGTGCACTGAAATGGCACTGGGATATGGATTGTATTCTTTGTCCTTGATTTTATTTTCAGTGATATAGTAACTGATGATGCCAACACCCATGGTGCTGTTGTTGATGATTTCATTGTTGAATACCTCAACATGGCTGGCGGCAAGCAGCATCACGCCGGTTCCCTTGGGCACTTTGGCCACAATATTTCCTTTGGGTGCAAAATTGGAAAGGTTGTTCTCTTTGATGATGTTGTTGTGCACGGATACATATCCGCCTTGTTTCTGGATCAAACCGGGGAGATCAAATACAAGAATTCCTCCGGTATTGCCGGTGGCAAGGTTGTTGTATACATCGGCATAAAGTGAATTTTCAATCTCAATTCCCGCCACATTGTTGTACGCTGTGCAGTTTTTCACCACTATGTATTTGGACTGTCCCACATAGATGCCTGCGTCTGAAGCACCAATCGCAATACAGCTGTCAATCATTACATTTTCGCATTGCACAGGGTAAAGGGCATATCCCCCATTTTTCTCATCGGGCTTGCCCGTCCACTCGGCTTTTATGCGCCTGAAGGTGATCCCTTTGACATGCATGGTCTTGATCAGGTCGCCCTTGGAATCCTGAACAGTCATGTCTTCTAACACAATGTTTTCGCAATTGCTGATCCGCAACCCCTCTGCTCCTGAAGTCTGGTCCTTGAAGGTCAGGATGGTTTTGTCGATGCCTTTTCCCCTGATAACAATATTTTTCTTACCGTCCAAAGAGAGGCTTTTTGTAATACTGAAAACGCCTTCATCCAGGTTTACTATATCCCCATCCTCAGCAAGGATAAGGTCGGTCTGGATTTTTTTCTCCACATCAGCCTGTGCATTCAAATCAATTGATATGCAAACTACCATCGAAATCAACCATAATATTTTCTTCATTTGCTTAGCATTTATTTTACAGAGGACTTTGAAATGGAAAAAGGATAGGCATCCTGGCTCACCCCACGCTTTTTATTGGGGAGAGAACCCATGTTAAACTTAAGCACTCCGCCTTTTTGAATGTCAAAATGATTAATATAATTTTTGTTGTAAGGGGTTCCGTTCAACAAAGCACTTCCAATATAAACGTTGGCGGGTGCATTGTTGGGCGATTCAATGGCAAATTTATTGCCTTTTCCCAGATCAATCGTGATCTTTTTGAACAAGGGTGACCCAAACACATATTCATTGGAGCCGGGGCAAACCGGATAGAAACCCATGGCACTGAAAACATACCAGGCACTGGTCTGGCCATTGTCTTCATCTCCACAATATCCGTCTGGCGTAGGTTTGTAGAGCTTATCCATAGCATCCCTCACATGCTGCTGGCTTTTCCATGGTGCGCCACAATAGTTGTAGATGTAGAGCATGTGTTGAATGGGTTGGTTGCCATGGGCATATTGACCCATGTTCATCACCTGCATCTCCAGCATTTCATGGATGGTTCTTTTGTAATAAGTGGTGTCAAATACCGGAGGCAATACAAAAACACTGTCCAGCATGTTTTCCATCACCTTTTCTCCGCCCATCAACCTGGCCAAGCCATTGAAATCCTGAAACACGCTCCAACTGTAATGCCAGCTGTTTCCTTCCACAAATTCATTGCCCCAGCTGAATGGATTGAAATCTTTCATCCAGGTTCCGTCGGCCTTTTTGGCCCTCATGAGGTTGTGGTTGGGATCGAAAATATTTTGGTAATTCAGCGCGCGCTGTCGAAACGTATTGAATTCAGCAGCAGGCTTTTTCAATGATTTCGCCACTTCACTCAGGCAAAAATCTGCATAGGCATATTCCATTGTTTTGGCAGCACTGCCGCCATAGTTGTCTCCGGGAACATACCCGAGTTTGTTGTAAGCCTCGCCACCATTGCGGCCTAGCGTGGGCATAGGACCCTCTCCGTTGCTGCCTTTTACCATGGCTTCATACAACAGGTTGATGTCGAACCCACGGATGCCTTTCATGTAAGCATCTGAAATAACCGACGTGGAATTGTTACCGATCATGCTTTTTTTGTGCCCCGGACTCGCCCATTCTGGGAGCCAGCCGCTTTCTTTGTAGGTATTGGCGAGCCCCTGCATGATTTGGCTGTCTAACTCCGGAAACACCAAGGTCAAGAATGGAAAAAGTGAGCGAAAAGTATCCCAGAAACCAGTATCGGTAAACATATAGCCTTTTTCAACGTTTCCGTTGAAGGGGCTGTAATGCACCATTTCGTTGTTGGCATTGTATTCATAAAACTTGCGTGGGAATAGCAACATCCTGTAGAGACATGTATAAAAGGTTTTCAACTGCTCTTCGGTTCCACCTTCCGCTTTCACCTTGATCATTTCCTTGTGCCAAGCGGCTTTGGCTTTTGCCTGGAGTTGGTCGAAACTTTGGTTGCCAATTTCTCTGTTTAAATTAAGCGCTGCCTGGTCGAAGGAAATGAAAGAAGAAGCCACTTTGAGCTGCACCTTCTCTCCTCTTTGAGTTGAAAAACCGATGACGGCTTGTGCGTGATTTCCGGTAAATTCCTTTGCAGTTGAACGCTGCAGCTTATCATCCACCGTAAAATACAATTCAAAATCTTTGTCGCACTCAATGACAAAATAATTTTTGAAATTGGTGGGAACGCCTCCCCTGTTGCGGGTTGTATAACCGATGATCTTTTTTTCTTCGGGGATAATCTTGATGTATGATCCCCTGTCGAATGCATCAATTAAAATAAAAGCACTGTCTGCGGCTGGATACGTAAACCTGAATCGGGATGCCCTTTCTGTAGGGGTGATTTCTGTTACAACATTGTCATCTGCCAAATAAACGCTGTAATAATAAGGCTTTGCCAGTTCTGTTTTGTGTGAGAATATACTTCCTCTTTTTTCTTCATCCAACCGGGGTTTTCCGGTCATGGGCATGATGGAAAATTGGCCATAATCTCCAATCCAAGGAGATGGCTGATGGGTTTGCTTGAAACCACGGATTTTCTCTGTTGCATATTGATAGGTCCATCCATTCCCATTATAGCCTGTTTGGGGTGTCCAGAAATTCATGCCCCAGGGCACTGCAATAGCGGGATAGGTATTGCCGTTGGAATAGCTCAGCTTGGAATCGCTACCCATCAATACATTCACCAGCTCTTCGGGTTGAAAAGATGGCTGGGCAGAGGCACGAATGACAAAAAAAGAAAGCAACAAGAAAGCGTATCTGATCATCATGACAAGTATAAAGTATGTTTGAAAGGTGTTACACCAGTGATGTATGCTGAAGGCGCGTTGAATGCAGGAAGTCCACCACGGAGGTTGTACCGCCTGTGTCCAGCCTTGCCAGGACCAAATGAAATGGTTTGATTATCAACCGAATATTTCCCTTCCTTTCCCTTCAAGACATAGGTTTGATTGGGGGTAATTTCTTCTAACCCTGCAAACACACCACCTGGCCTGAAGACCAATTCCAATGAAACTGGCACATGGTCTGTACCGGAGATGTCAATATCCACTTCAAGTCCATTCTTTGTTTCCTTGATGCTGATGACTGTATTCAGTTTTTGAATTTCAGATTGTGTTCTGTTCGCTTTGGGCATCTTCGACCAATCCCCATCACCGGGAATTTTATCTTCCGGATAAGGTTGATAGTAAACCCCTTCAAGGCTGCTTTTCAATACCCATTTGTCACCTTCTTGGCTGATTACAGAAGACTGGAATTGCCCCTTTCCAAAGAAAGAAGAAGCCACACGCATGGCTTGAAGCATCACCTTTTCTTTGTGGAAAGTAAGCCATCCAGCATTGTTGGAAAGGATGGTGGCGTCCCATTCATTTCTGCGGATACGCGCTACGCCAGAATAAGGAAAGGCTTTGGCATAGCTTATTGGCAAGGGTTTTGAAGCAGGCAGGTTTTTCCAGAGCATTTCATCCTGTAAAAATTCGATCAACTTGCCGTTAACCACATTTGGATTTTTCTTTTCGATGATCCTGCATAGCTCCGCCATTTGGCCATCATTGTCCAGAATTGCCAAGTAACGACAGGCATAATAATAGCCATCCATGCTGCCAATAGTTCCTTTGTCCTGACGGTTGGAAGCTTCTGTCACCACTTCCCCATTGGGATGAAGGTAGTAATGCATCATCTGAAGGTTTTTCCTGACAGGCTCCAAGAAAGCTGGGTTCTTGAGTCCGATTGACATGGTAACCAAGCAATGATCTACGATGCCAGAATATCCACCGGTGCTTTTTTCGGTGTACTGACCATCTGCGTCCAGGTCAATTTTTTCTGCCAGCCATTGGTTGATTCTTTTGGTGTATCGTGCATCAGGCCAGAGTTGATTGAGTTGTGTCAATGCCGCACAAACCACCCAGCGGTGGTTGGGGGTATGCAGGCCGCCAACAATGAAACATTCACCGGCATTTTTGAGCAACCGCTCCAATGAATTCAATGCTTTTTCGGCACCTTGAACAGCAGCAGCTTTGAAGAGTGCATAAGCGGGGGCCAATCCCCTCACCATGAAACCTGTATCAGGGGTAGAATGGAAGTTGGTGTCAATCAAGTCGATAGTACCATCATCGTGTTGAAGCTCATGCAAGCATGCAATCACCTCTTCAATATCTTTAAGGAGTTGAGGTGAGCGGTAATAGGTTGATTCTGGGGATGAGATTGCCACGCAGGCATTGATCAAAAATCCATTGTTATGACCTGCATTCACGAGGTTTGAATAATCAACATAACCTCCAACATATTTATTGGAAGGATCCGTTATTTTAGATGGCGCGTAACTTTTTACGGATGCATCATTGTCACGGATGGACCTTACCAACCATTCGGGCTTAGACACGCTTCCATCAACATTCAAGTTTGAGAAAGCTGAAAATCCCATGAAGGGAATTGCTGTGAGTGCAGTTGTGCTGAGTGCTACAAAATTTCTTCTTTGCATGTTATTTTCTTTTTCCGGTGAGTTGTTCGTAGGCAAGGCCGAACATGATGAATGATCCATATCCAAAACCAGTGCCTTCGCCCAGTTTTCTGCCCAGGTAATATTGCTGGTCACCAACACAGGTGCCTCCTGAAACCCTTGTGGGAACTAGGCTGTTCGCATCCTGGCGCAGGCTCATTTTCTGCAAACCAGCATAGGATGCTTCCACCATGGGCAGGTATTTTTTCTTGTCCAATATTTTCAATTGCATTCCTTTGGTGATGGCATAGGAAAACATGGCCGTGCATGAACTTTCCAGAAAATTCCCTTGCAGGGCAGGAAGGCTCACCAACTGGTACCAATGCCCAGTTGACTTGTCTTGAAAAGGTGCTACTGCATTCACAAAATGCACCAACCCTTTTTCAAGCGGTTTCCAGTATGGAGATTTTCTTCCTACGGTTTCTAGTGCATCAGCCAATGCCATGCCCACCCAACCATTGCCGCGTGCCCATATCTGGTCATTCCTGTGGGTGATTTTATCCGGCCAATTCTTGATGCTGCAACCATCGTCATAAAAAACGCTGTCGGCATCCCAACCATGTACCCAAAGTCCTGTTTTTTGATCGGTCAGTTCTTTGTTGTGGACATTGAATTGTTCAAGAAAATCGGCGATGTATTTTTCATCCCCTGTAAGCTTGTACATCTCCAGCAGAAACATGCTGAGCATGTAAACGGTATCATCCCAGAGTTCAACGGTTTCAGCACGGTGAGAAACACCGCCGTTGGAAGCACGGGGAATGTTGAGGTAATCGGCATAGATGCCATTGGCTTTGTTGAGATAATTTTTGTCTCCTGTGATGCGCGCCAGGAAAGCAATGCCATGGGCAGAAGCTACAGCGTTGGGATGTTTGCCATTGGCCACCTTATCCGAAACTGCCATGGCGGTTTTGATGTAGTTGAAATAAATAGCACGTTTGTCTTCTGAGCTAGAATGGTACAACTGCTTCAGGGAATTAAGGAATGTTGCCTGTCCCCAATCCCACTTGTATTTTTCTGCAGGCATGTATACCTGCCTACCATGCATTGCAATAGAATCAACCCAGGATTGAGAAGATACGTTGGCAAAAAAAATAAGCCCTATGAATGTTGCAGGAATCAATTTTTTCATGGCAAAGCAGTTGAAGTATGGATAAATTTAAATCGTTTTAGATTATGTCACAAAAATCATTTTCTGTGTGTAAAATAATCATTCTTTTACCGTTGCATTTGTCTTTTTAATCCCCATTGGTTCATCTCTTTCTTTGCCATTGGCAATGCATCAATCACAAAGGTTGGAAGCTTGGGGCCTGTGTATAAAATTGCCTCCTCTCCTTTTTTTAGATCCAGGATGATCTTGCCGTTTTTTTGTTGAAGCCGATTCGATGCAATACCGATAATTTTTACATCAGGAGGCAAATCAGATTGGATGATGCAGGGTTCTCCCGCAAGACTTTTTACTTGAATGAACCGGGTTTTCCCATTTTCCCTTTTGGCGCTGACCAAAAATGCGCCTTCTGCCCTGAGCTGATAAAAGCTGGCATCTTTCCATGAAGAAGGTGTTGCAGGAAAAACACGGATGGTATTGCCCCAGCTTTGGATCAGCATGTCAAGCATTGAACGGGAGGATGAAATAGGAGATTCAAACGTTGGATTTCCTCTCTCGCAATACATTGTATTGGGCGTACAGGTGGGGATTTTAGGGATCTCTCCTATCCTTGGAAAAATATCCAATGACCGGTTCACCCATTTTAAAGCACTGTCTCCATTGCCAAAAGAAGACCAAATGGAAGAAGCACCTGAAAACTTATACATGCAATTGTCTCCATCCACATCTGTAAAATGTTGGATTGTTTTTTTGAGCATGGGGATGGAAGCCTTGTTGTCTTCAATGTTGGTTTCATAAAAAGGGAAAATACCCAACATGTGGCTGTAATGGCGGTGCGGTTTTGCAAAGGGAACTCCTTTACCGATCATGATGCCATTTTCATTGGTATGGTAGTCAGCGATTTTATCCAAATGCTCTTTCCAGACGGGAACCAGCGGATCATTGAGCTTTAGGCGTGTACAAATATCAAGCAGTGTTTTGAAACCCCATCTTGCCAATGCTATGTTCATGCTGGTTTCCTGTGCCTTCCCATATTCATCTGAAAATGTCAATGGGATATGGTATAATCCATCATCGCCCTTGTATAAAATCCTCAGGTAAACACTGTAGGTTTTTTTCATCAAGGGAAAAATAGAATTGCGCAGCCGCTCGTCATCCATGGTCCGTTTGTTGTGCACATAAAATTGCTGCATCAACCAGGGCAATACAATGATGTTCATTTCCCTGTCTGTTGTTCGATCCGTGGTCAGAAATACCGGATTGACCAACTCATCGTAACCAACGGGGTTTCCCAAGGCTGCACAATCATCCCTGAACTCCTCTGGCACATTCAACACGAGTTGATCCCTGTGTTTCTCGATGAGGCGGTACAAGGGTTCTTCAAGGTCAAGATGGTTGGTGATACCCGTTGTATAATAAGACAATTGCACATTGAGGTTCATCCACAGGCATGGCCATACTGTTGCCTTGTACCAGGGGCCCATGAGGTCAATGACTGGCTTGTCTGGCCTTGTGGCACTGGCTAGTTTGTATTGCTGGATCCAGTAAAAACTTTCCATGCGGGCATCCGGAAAAGAAACAAAACTTTTTGGATAATAGGCATGCCACCACTCGCGGTGAACACGCTCCAATGTTGAGATCGATTTTTTTTCAGCAGCCTTGATGGTTGCCACTGCATCTATGGCAGAGCCACTGGAAGGAAGCCTGGTCTTGGCCCAACGGTTGGCCACTGTTACCATGATGGTTCTTGTACTGTCGGTTTGTTTGCGTTCATGCCAGGCCGTAGCAAAATCATCTCCCATGGTCAATGGCTGTGTAACAACTGGAATACCGTCCAATATTTCCTCCCTAAACGGAGGGTTGGGCATGTACACAAAGCCCTTGTCTCTCAGGGGTTGTGCCAGATACCGAGAACTCACTGCTTGCTGTGGCCTAAAACGACAAATGGCTTTTTGTTCTTTGGGCGTTGTTTTTACATTCAACACAATAACATTTTCACCGGTCGGAACAAAACAACGGAATGAAATCTGCCCCAGGGTTGTTTGAATGGTTCCAAGGATCTCGGCATTCCAAAGATCCGTTCGCAAGTTGATGTCCTTTATTTCCCCAGCAGTTGAAAGCAGCAATTGACCGATGGGTATTCTTCCGCCATAATGCGCGATGGGCAAGTCTTTGGAACGATGGTCATACACATCGGTTCGTCCAATTTCAAACCTCAAGGTATGAGGAAGTAAATTGTCTTTGAAAACAATGGTACCCAAGAGTCCATTTCCAACAAAGGGGGCTTCAAAATAATCTCCGGGCATGGTATCCCATACCATGTCATGGCGTGAAAGAAAATCCCGCCAATTGACGTTAAGACTAACCTGGGATCCGCTGACCTGCTGTTGAGCAAACAACGGTAGCACTGAAGCGATAACAAAGACAAACAAGAAGAAGAATTTTCGCATCGAAAAACATTTAACGATTATTGGTATTTACCCATTATTTTTTTACCCATGTCAACGCCATCAACACTGAACAGCAAATTCCTATTCAAGGGAGTTGGATTGTAATAATCCAACCTTAATTTCTTTTTGAGGTCTGCCTTTAACCCAAGCTTACCTGATGATGTTTGAACGGCAACATCAAGAACGCCATTTGCTTCTGTTACTGAAACCGGGGCATCCAACACTAAATTTCTAAAGGCCTGAAACTTTGCATCCGTATCAATCCCTTCAGCAGCTTTCCACCACATCACGATGTTTGCTTTTCCATTGTTGGGATGTTTCAAAGTGAGGCGCAACGCTTCATTATGCACCAAATTGAATGCTTCTCTGTTGGCATTGTATTTGAATCCGTCGTTGTACAATGTTGCCCTCTCACCATTGTCAGCATTGCTGTATATTATTTTGATGGCAATGGCAACATCTTCAAATTTTGCAAAAAAGGTATTGGTTGAATCAAGTGGGATCGCAGTACCCACAGCGCGTTGCATGATGCGGGTATTCCCAAACCAAAGCTGATCAAAATAATTGGGAAGAACTATGGTTGAATTGACATAATCATAAATGCAATTGTGATCCTTTTCACCGCTGACCAACATCAGAAATTCATTCTTGTTTTGTGATGCCTGCATGAAGGGCATCAAATGCCTTGTCTTGCCCCAACCACCATTGGCGGGATAATTAGGAGGCATCAAATGCTTCATCTTGTCTCCCATACCCGTTGCGCCCCAGGTTCCATAATGATCATTCCGGCCTTCCATGGCATACACAATGTTGGGCATCTCTGGGATACGCTTGCTGTTGAGATACATCACGAATGACTTGTCGTCTGGGCTGTAATACTGACTGGAAGAAGCGATGGAGAATTTCTTGCCGTGATAATCTGTTGTAAAAGTATGGGGTAAACTGTCCCAGCGTTGTTCAATGAAACGATTGGGTTTCTCCATGATTTGCTTCTGGAATGAAGACAGACCACGCTCTTTTAAAATTGAATAACATATCTGATTGAAGAGCTGGTTGTTCTTATTTTCCCTTCCAAGCAATGGATTGATGTACTTCTCCTCCAATAAGTCTCGACCAAATACCCGGTTATAATCCCGGCTATGGGCACCTGCCAGATATCCTCCCAATGGATTGTAATGAGCGGCGAGATCCGTCAGAAAAAACTCCAATGCATCTGAGGCTTTTTGATGGATGTCTGCATCTTTGGCAAATTGAACCAGCAACAAAAGGGATTCGATATCAACTCCCGAATAGGTGGGACTATCATATTCCCTGTTGCCATAATTGGCGACATGTTTCAACCAAATGTCAAATGCCTTTCGCCCTTCTTCAACAACAGAAGCATTGTTGTATGCTTGGCCAAGGGCAATGAAATTCCAACAACGCATCAAATAAATATTCGTGTAAGAAATCCTCACTGGCTGTCGGCGAATGCCAACCAATGTTTGGGCAAAAAGATCATCCAAAGAAGCCCTGGCTTCAAGAGAAAGGCGATCATTGAACAGTAGCTTGATGAGTATCCCATACTGCACGCAGAATTCAACATTATTTCCATCTCCCACATCACCGCCGGTTTCTGTCCATCCCCAATACATGTTGCCGAAGGAGGGTTTTGTGCTGTCTGCAATGATCCTTGTTTTAACAAGATCAATCGTCCACAACACTTCTTCCGGCTTTAAAAACTTTGTATCCAATGCATCCAACAAGAATAGAAAACAATCACGAACACCAAGCCTGGGCGGACTTTGGTGCAAGGCCTTCCATTGTTGTTGTAGATTTTCCATCCGAATCACCGGATTTGAAACGGCGGGAATGATGTATGTATTTTTCACCTGGGTGAATGCAGTAAACTGGAACACAGATAAAAAAAAGACCGAAAAAAACTTAAGTTTCATGCACACTATTTAATTATTATTAATTGAATGGCTTTATGTGTTGTAAATGCTTTTCAGCCCTTATTTTTAAGTAACAAACTTTTCATATCGGTTCTGACCTTCTTCAAATCAGTATCATCTGCTAAATTATTTTGTTCTTTGGGGTCTTTGGTCAAATCATACAACTCAATGCCGTTTTCGCCATTCCCCCATTCTGTATAACGCCATTTTTCAGTTCGTACGGATCTGCCCATGACATTGCTTTGTATCCGTAAAATTTGTGTATACGCTGCTCTATCCCACTTTTGCAAAGGATTTATCATCAGTGGTTTCAGGCTTGCACCCATCAGGTGATTGGGCTTGGATAGATTGCACAAGTCTGTCAAGGTTGGGTAAATGTCGAGCAACTCTACTGTTCTAGAACAGCCCTGATACTGAGCAGGCAGCTTGGGATCAACCAAAATCAAAGGTGATTTAGTGGATTCTTCCCAAAGGCTTTGTTTCATCCATTGACCATGTTCGGACAATTGATAGCCATGATCACTCCAAAAAACAACAACCGTATTTTCTGCCAATCCCAATCTATCTAATTCATCTAAAAGGCGTCCAACTTGTGCATCAACAAAACTTATACTGGCATAATAGGCATGAATAATTGTCTTTTTTAAATCGGGCCTATCTTGCCAAAGGTATGGAGTATGGGTTGGGTTAAAAGCAAGTTTTG
>CAILKQ010000198.1 GCA_903834825.1 uncultured bacterium
GGTCCCTTTTTCGATGCTTCCCAAAAACTTGGCTGTTGAAATGTACTTGCCCCTCAAGATGCCGTCGATGTCTGCATAGGCGATCTTCACTTTCCCGGAGGGATGTTTTTTCACATAACTGATGATATCCTTCTGGTTCATGTGTTTGAATTAGGGTCAAAAATTAAGTATTATTTCAGGGAACCTGAACTAAAAATTTTAAATGTCGCAAAGCTTCCCAATAAAAGTAAAAAATAGATTCCGCCCAGGTGCTGATTATACACCAGCATGGCTACAAGCGACCCAATGGCGATGGTCAATGCGATGAGTGGAAATGCGGGGTAAAGCGGTACCCGAAAGGGTCTTTTTAACCCAGGTTCTTTTAGCCGGAGTGTAACAACAGTTATCATCGAGATGATATACAGGGTAATTGCCCCAAACACGGATATGGTGATGATTTCAGCGGTTCTTCCGGTGAGCAATGCACCTATGCCAAGCAACATATTCAAGAGAAGTGCATTGGCAGGCGTCTTGAATTTTGGATGAACCTTGCCCAGGATGGATGGCGCATAATTGACCCTGCCAAATTCAAAACTTGCCCTTCCTGCGGCCAGGATGAGCCCATGAAATGAGGCCACAAGGCCAAACAAGCCAATGGCAATCAACAAATGATAAAGGGCATTGGATTCGCCCACAACACGCCCCAACGCTAACGGAAGCGGAGAGTCTGAAGCAGTTCCGTCGGCCTTGTATACAATCGCTTCCCACCCGGCCACACCAGTGGAGCTTATGAAAGTCAGAATGCACAGCACTACAAGCGTGGCAATAGCGGATCCAAATCCAATGAGGATGGTTTTCTGGGGTTTGATGGTTTCCTCCGCTACATTGGCAACACCTTCAATGCCAAGAAAAAACCAGATCGCAAAGGGGATGGCAGCAAACATGCCAGACCATCCGTTGGGAAGTGCATTTTGTTTGAGGTTGGCCATTTCAACGTGGGGCAGGGTGATGCCTGCAAAAAGCAATAACTCTCCCACAGCAAAAACCGTGATGACCAGTTCAAACATTGCTGCTGCCTTTACGCCATAAATATTCAGTCCCGTAAACAAGATATAGCTGAAAACGGCAATATACATGATGGGAATCTGCGGAAAGAAAAGATTGAAATAAGCGCCGATAGCAAACGCAATCGCGGGCGGAGCAAAAATGAATTCGATGTTCTGTGCCATTCCGGCAATGAATCCCCAGTTGGGGCCCAGCGCCCGTTTGGCATAGTCAAATGCACCTCCCGCTTTGGGAATGGCCGAAGCCAGTTCACAATAACTGAAGGTAAAGGTGATGTACATGATGATGATGAAAAAAGTGGCTACGGCCAATCCGAGTGTTCCGCCTTTTTCCAATCCGAGGTTCCAT
The DNA here is from genome assembly GCA_903834825.1 of uncultured bacterium. Lineage (GTDB taxonomy): Bacteria > Bacteroidota > Bacteroidia > Chitinophagales > Chitinophagaceae > Pollutibacter. The sequence continues at coordinate 1,393 of CAILKQ010000198.1, forward strand.
CCAAAATACATCCCAGAAATAACATAACCCACGCCAAGGCCCCAGAGCATCAGAGGTGTCAAGGTTCTTTTGAGTTCGCCTGCATTCATAGGTTTGGTGTTTATTATGCTGGGTTAAATATACTGAGATCAATTTTTTGGATAGGCTTTATTTCCTTTGGTATAAAACCAGATCACCTTGTTCATCTCATCATCCCTTCCTCCATCGACTTCCTTGAAGAGTTCGTTTTGGGAAAGTTCGGCCAATTTTCTCTCTTTTCCATGCAATGCATTCAAGGGTTTGTTCATTTTATCCAAGGGGATATTATTGGGACGAGCTATATAAACGGACTTGTTCGGTGTGGATTGAAAACAGTCTGTCATCAACCTTGAAGTAGCGTCCATGATGTTCATCGGGGGTATGCCCAGGATCTGTTCAATGGTCCGCAGCATCGACACCTGGTTATAGTGGGTAGACACCAGTTTTCCACTGCTGTAGGGGCTTGCCACCATGCCAACCGTTCTGTAAGCAGAGATATGATCCCATCCTCCCTGAGAATCATCCTGGGTGATGAAAACCACGGTTGAATCCCAGTATTTGCTCTTGCTGATCATTTCCATGATTCTTCCAACGGCAAGATCATTGTCTGCTACCATGGCGTCAGGCGTAGGGAAATTGGGGGATGTTCCAGCACTGTGGTCATTGGGCAGTGAAAGCACCATCAGGTTGGGAAGACTGTCACCTGCTTCATGTTTTTTCCAGTCTTCAATAAACAAATCAGCCCGTTGTTGGTCACTGAAAACATAATTGTCGCAATCCGGCATGGTCGGGTGAATGATCGGATTAAGCCTTCCTATGGTTGTCTTGTTGAACCAGTCTGGCTTTTTTCCTGCTGTATAATTTGTATAGAGATCTCTCCATTTGAGCTTTGTATCATAGACCGTTTCACAGGCCTCTCCATAAACCCTTACTGTTTTGCCATGGTCGAGTGCATGGTTCCATATGAAGCCTGTTTTATTGTATACAAGCGCATCTTCCTGCCGGTGGGGATAGCTCCTGAACCAAGCCCGAACATTTTTTTCAACATAATCAGAAACAATGCCTGCATCAGTCCATTGATGGCCTTCTGCAGATGATTTTCCTGAGGCATTGAAATCATCCATCCATCCAAATTGTTTGGCCAATGCATGCATGTTGGGGGTAATCTTTTCTCCAAAAACGCAAAGACTGCTATCGCCCCTGCCTTCTTTCATGTCTCCATATACCTGGTCATAGGTTTTGTTTTCCTTGATGATGTACACCACGTGCTTAAAGACCGACGGTTCTCCAATCCTCTCCGGAACTGGCTTGGGAAGCGCATCTGCGCGCGGTGCCAAAGACAGGGCATCCAGTCTGTTGGTGAGGTTGAGTTGTGCCACTTCAAGTGAATATGCCTCAAGCATAGCCTTGTTTGGAATGGGAATAATGCTAACAGAGGCGAGCTCATGGTGTATGGACCTTGCTTTTTTCTTGCTGTCCACCACATTGGCCCCATCTGATTCCAGGTTGGCCACCACCAGGGTGTTGTTGATAAGTTTCAGCCCAGCAGGGTATGCTTCTGTGGGGATGTAACCTATCACAACAGATTTCCCCTTTCCATTCGAGGAAGCATTTTTTCCCAGCTGAACAACAGCCACTGCATTGTCCAAGCCGTTGGATACATAGAGTTGTGAATTGTCTTCATTGAATTCCAGGCCATTGGGCGTACTGCCTTCAAACGAATGCTTGCCCCTCATCAGACCCACTGCTATTGTTTCAACCAACTTGTTTTCAGTGGTATTGATGACAGAAATATTGTCACTCGAACCATTGGCTACGTAAATATATTTTCCATCCATCGACGCCTTCACCACGTTGGGATGAAGCCCAACAGGTATTTCAGCCAATGTCTTCCCATCTGTGGTATTGAATATGGATAAAGATCCTCCAGCTGTTGCGCCTGTTCTGGGGTCAGTATAGGCAAGCCCCCAGGGAACGCCAGCCCTTTCTTTTGAGGGGTCTATGGCTTTTTCGCCTGCCCA
>CAILKQ010000199.1 GCA_903834825.1 uncultured bacterium
AATCACTAATCACTAATCACTAAAATATTATGGCAAAAAATACAGGTTTAGGCAGAGGGCTGGGCGCTCTGATTGATACGGACAATGTGAATACTGGTGGGTCTTCCTCTATTAGTGAAGTGGCAATGGATTTGATATTTGCAAATCCCAATCAACCCCGTACCCACTTTGATGAGGATGCATTGACCGAATTGGCTGCATCGATTCGCGAATTGGGGGTGATCTCCCCCATTACCTTACGGAAAAATGACAATGGCAGTTACCTGATCATTGCAGGGGAACGTCGTTTCAGGGCTTCTAAGTTGGTGGGATTAAGATCCATTCCCGCTTATGTTAAAACAGCTGCCGATGAGCAGGTGATGGAGATGGCCCTGATTGAGAATATTCAACGGGAAGATCTAAATGCCATTGAAATTGCCCTTACTTTCTATCGTCTGATGGAGGAGTACCAGCTAACACAAGAACGTTTGAGTGAACGGGTGGGCAAAAAACGGGCTACCATTGCCAATTACCTGCGCTTATTACGCCTACCTGCTGAAATTCAGATGGGTATAAAAGACAAAAAGATCGACATGGGGCATGCCCGGGCCATTCTGGGAATCAATGACCCTGCTGCACAACTTGGTTTGTATGAAGGGATACTCCAAAATGATTATACGGTACGGAAAGTGGAGGAAATGGTGAAGTTGTATCTCGAAACTGGAAGTATGGAGGTAAAACCCAAAGAGCAACCAATCAATCCGGTCAACAACTTGAAGGAAACAGAGGAGTTAAAGTCACACCTGAGTCAACTTTTTGGCACCAATGTTCAATTTGCCTGTAGTCCAGATGGAAAAGGAAAAATTACCATCCCTTTTTCTACCGATGATGAACTGGCACGCTTGATGGAACTATTTGATAAAATTTAAGATCAGTGTTGGTAAAGAGCGTTTTGAAAATATTGCGGATTTTAATTTTATTGCTGTCAATAAACATGCAGGCACAAGTGACTTTCGAAAACAAAGGCACTTTGTCGGATACCATTGCACCAAAAAAAGTTAATATTGAGCCTTCGTCATTACCCAAGCGCGCAGTAGTCACTTTACCTTATAAACCCGATCCCTCTAAAGTTGTATGGATGAGCGCTGTCTTACCGGGTTATGGGCAAATCATGAATCGGAAGTACTGGAAGTTACCCATCGTCTATGGTGGCTTTGCGGGATGTGCGTATGCGGTCATTTGGAATTCGGCCATGTATGAAAAATACAGAACCGCTTATAGGGATATCATTGACAATGACCCCACTACCAACACCTTTATTGCCGCACTGCCCAAAGGTTATACCGTTGAAACCTTTGGCGGGAGGGCTTACTATACCTCTGCGTTGAAAACGGTACAAGATGCCTATCGCAGGAGTAGGGACTTGAGCATTCTAGGAAGTGTGGGATTTTATGCCCTTACGTTGGTGGATGCTTACGTGGATGCGCAATTGTTTGATTTTGACATAAGTCCCGATTTGTCCCTCCGTATCACCCCAGTTGTACTGCCGAACACATCCACTCAATTGAGTCTCTTGGGTTTGCAATGTAAATTTAATATCAAATAGAAAATCACTTAGGATGACATTCAAATCTCTATTCATCAGTTTAATATTTTCATTGTGTTCGGTTACTACTTATTCTCAGGCTACCCCGGATAAACTACC
>CAILKQ010000200.1 GCA_903834825.1 uncultured bacterium
ACATTTTCCATCCTTGCAGCAGTCCATCTTGTGATCACAGTTTTCCATCCCACAACATTCTTTTTTTGCACCATCTTTGGCCACAACTGCGGCAGCTTTTCTTTCATACTGACAGCAACCATGCAGCTTGTTGTACACCTCCGTTGGTGCCGTTACATCCTGGGTATCATAACCAGATGCGGCAACAGCTTCCTGAATGGCTTTGCCATCTGTCTTCTTTGGCTTGTAAGAAACATTGAGTATTTTGGTTTCCTCACTCCAGTTCGCTGTTGATGCTCCGGCTTTCAATGCTGCAGTTTCAATGACTTTTTTACACATTCCGCAGTTTCCCCAAACCTTGATTTCCTCTGATTTTTGGGCAAACATTGAAGTTGAAAACAATAAAGCGAACAGGAATATAGAAAACGATATTTTAGTATTCATTTTGAATGATTTTTGATTGATAAAAGTAAAGTAATATAATCAATAAAGTTTTTGAGCAGTGAACCACTACTCAAAAACAACTCAAATCCTGAAATTGCAGTTCAGGAGATACCGGGGAGAAGGTACGAAATACTTGGGAGAAAAACTGCTTGTAAACTGGGGCGCCCGTTTAATGACAAGATCATGTGTGAAGGAAACAGGAGCTAATGTACATAAAGGGTTGGAATCAAAGGCAGCAATCACCTGGCCTTCGAGATCAGCATTGTGAAATTTAATTACCTGTGGAAAGTCGTGGCAACATCCCTGGTCCTCCATTCCGCAAAATTCACATCCATCGCTTTCCTGCTCACCGATTGAAACGGCAGCCAAGTCTCCCATACAATAATGTGCATTGATGACAGTTCCACTGCTGGCGGCAGTGTAAACCATGAGCAACAGTATGGAGAGGATTTTTTTCACAAATCAAAATTAACACGAAAAAACTGAATTGATTGGAACAGCGCCAAGACTTTAACAGAAAAAACCATCAATTCACAAAATTCCAAAAAATCCCCAACCGGAATACCATGCCTGGGTTGGGATAATTAGGGGCTGAAAGGTTGTTTTCCTTGAAACCAAAACCATATTTCAGCGTAGCCGTATTCAGGTTTTCTAGCCTAAGATAAGCAGTAAAACTTCTGATCCTGAAATGCGTAAAGGCAGTAATATCCGGCCTTGGAGAGAGTTTACGTTTGTCCTGATAAAAAAACTGCCCAGTTAAAGGTGAGTAGCCATCGGCAAAATATGCACTGAAATAGCGTATGTCAATACCAGAGGCAATCACGAGGTTGCGAAAGGGCTTGGCTTCGTAAGACAACCTATTCCTGGTATAGAGCAGTGGCAAATGAATGGGAGCAGCCCCTGCCTTGGTTTGAACATGAAGATCCAGGTACCATTTCCATCTTTTACCCAAGGCAGTTTCCCGGCTGATACCAGCCCGAATAAAATTGAACAATGGTGCATACTGCGCCACTGTTTTGTAATCCTTGAAATAGGTGTAATTGGACTGCAGAAAATAGCTGAAGGTCAACCTTGCTTTTAACCCATTGAGAAACAGTCCGGCATTGATGGCTGTTACATTTTCATCATTGAAACTGGATGATCTGACAACAGGAAAAGCAGTTTTTCTGGCATAGAGGTATGATGGTGAACGGTTGATGTTTTGAAATCCAAGTTCCAACGATCCCAATGGTCCAAGTTTTGTCTGGAGGTTGGCCTGCACACTGTAATTGCCTGCATCCCTGCCAGCAGCATAAAACTCACCATACAAAAGCATGTCCCATTTTTTATTGCGTGTCCGGTTCCGGTATTCCCCATGCAACATCAGGTTACCAAAAGCATCCCGCAATGAATCTGGTGAGGAGGAAAATTGCTGCAGGGTGATGCCCGCTTTTAAAAACTGCAATGGATTTTTTGAATCGGGAAATTGAATGATGGAAAAATCATTTTTCAAGACCGACCAATTGCTGTTCAGGTCCACCGTATCCGGAACATTGGCAAACCCATAATTGGTCTTGTAAAAATTTTCTGCATTGCGCGCCTGCACATCCAGAAAATGATAGGCATAACCGCTGGATTGAACCGTATGTTCCAACCGAAACTTGGGATAGAAAAAACGCACAACCGATGAATCTGTCACTACAGAATCTTTGATCCCAAAATCATACTGCTGCCTCAGCAATAGGTGTTTATCTGTATACCGGTTGCCAGTAATCAATTTGACATTGAAAAAATTCCTGGAAGAATAGGCGGCAGAAGCAAGATTGGTAGGAATGTTGAACCTGTCGTCATAAGCAGGATTTTGATTCACCAGCAAGGATTCATCTGTGATACCTCCGTTTTCTGCGGTTTGCAATGCGTTCGACAACAGGATCAGGTAGGCATGGTAGCGCTTGCTTTTTGAGGTATAATCTGAATTGAACCGGATGTTGTTGTGGTTGGTATTCTGGGAATTGAATGTGCCCGGTGCATTGACCAATCTGTATTCCAGCACGAAGTTCCAATCGGGCATCACATTCTGTGTATGCAAAATACTGATATATTGCTCCGCCTTGCTTCCCACCAGATAACCCAATTCAGTAAAGGGCTTGGTAGTATTCATGAACCGTGTATCTGAAATTTTTAGGGCAAAAGGATCCAGTGCATGAAACCCGGCATCCCAGCCAGGCATTCTCATCGGAGAGAAAAGAATAGGCCTTGTCGCATTGCCATTGTGTCCAATATTGATGAGGTCTGCTTTGAGGGGAACCCTCCGAAAAAAATCATTGATGGTGGAATCAAAGACATTGTACCGGGCTGTATCAAGGTAGCGAAAACGGACATTTACAGAATCATCTGAAAACTTGCGTTTTTCAAAACTAAGGGAATCACTTCCTCCACCACCGGCTTTTCCTCCGCCAGATCCTGCACCGCCCATCCTGGAACCCATCCCCTGCATGCCACGCATCATCCCGCGCGTTTGTGCAGCAGCAGAAAAAGTTGACAACATGGCCATCACCAACAACAAAAACATCATCCTTCTTCCGGAGGGCTTGCTTTTTTGTTGTGATAGGATATAATTGCCGTTCATGAACATTGTATGGATCAATTTGAAGAAGCAAGATCCAAGGTCTCGATCATTGTTTTGAAAATAGCTGTTAGCTTGGGTGCGGCAATATTGGCTGCATCCAGTACTTCCTGGTGGGTGATGATGTTCTCCTCTTCCCGGATGCCAAGATCAGTAATAACGCTCATGGCAAATACTGTCATGCCACAATGGATGGCAGCAATCACCTCCTGTACCGTACTCATTCCCACAGCATCTGCACCAATGAGGTGAATCATCTTGTACTCTGCCCTGGTTTCAAAAGTTGGACCTGTAACCCCGTAATAAATGCCTTCCCTTACGGTGTGCCCAAGTGTTGAAGCAATGGCATGCCCCTTTTTGACCAGTGCTTTTGAATAAGGCTCACTCATGTCTGGGAAACGAGGACCCAGTGCCGCGATATTTTTACCCAACAAAGGATTGACGATGGAAAAACTGATATGGTCTTTGATGATCATGAGATCACCGACGTTGAATCCGGGATTCACACCCCCTGCAGCATTGGAAACAAAAAGAAATCGTGCACCCAATGCCTGCATTACCCTCACCGGGAAAACCACCTCTTGTGCTGTGTACCCCTCGTAATAATGGAACCTACCAGCCATCACAACCACCGTCTTGTCTCCCACCTTGCCCAGGATCAGCTTCCCACTATGCCCTTCAACCGTAGAAACCGGGAAATGGGGAATTTCAGTATAGGGAATCTCAGTACTTATTTCCACATGCTCAATAAATCCGCCCAACCCACTTCCCAGAATGACTCCCACCTCAACAAGATTGGCATGCCTATCCTTTATAAAGCCAACCGCCTCATTGATTTTACTGATTTCATCCATAACAGCCAATTTTCACAAAGATAATGCCTTTAGGCTTTTGCATAGGAATCTATCAGGACCGATCGTTCGTATCGCCTGCAACTGAATCTGTATGCATCAATCAATAGTCAGAATAGGGCCTGGCGCGGAGAAACAGTGTTACATTTTTGCTCACTGTCTTCTCATATTCCTTTTTGGCAGAGAGCGCTTTCCACTGGGCATCGTCTTTGAACGATTGCCAATGGGCATCACGGTCTGCCTTGCTTTCGAAGCTGGTCATGTACATCAGGTTGGGCATCGTTGGGCCACTGATGACCTCTGCATAAAAAACAGGATTGAAGTTGAGCCTGGAAAAAATATCTATTTCTCCCCCTTCGTTAAACATTTCCACTTTCTTCCAGTACTTCTTTTCAGAAGCACCTTCATAGCTCCTGAGTTCATAGACCTTGTCTGCAACATTACCCTTTAGCTTAGGCAACATCAGGACCGGAGCAAGCCTGAAACCTTCGAGAATATAGGAAACAATTCTGTTGTATGCAGGAGACTCGCTGGTAGCATCAAGATAGGCAGCACCTTTTTCAGCCACTTCCTTGTCCTTGAACATGGCCTTGTTGATGGCCGGTATCTCACCAAGTTTTGTATAGGGAACCAATACATAAAGCTTTTTGACAGCAGCAGTATCATTGGCAATACCTGTGAAAACGCCAACATGCTGAATGCCTTTTCTGTGCAAGTAAGGCAGATAGGCATCTGATAGAAACTGGTCAATCACGGCCTGTTGTTCAGCTGTCTTGAATTCATATACCTTCAACTCAAAGAAATTTTTTGCTTTGGATGTTGTTGAAGTTTGGGCGCTGACCATTGCGGAGGCACCAATAAGCAGAAACAAGAAGATTTTTTTCATAATAAAATTGATATGAACAAATATATTCAATTAATAACTTTGTAGGAATGCCAGTCAAAGATTATTATGCCACCCTGCGCATCCCTCCCGGTGCTGATGCCTTTGTCATCAAAAAAGCATTCCGAAGCCTGGCCATGGAATACCACCCAGACAAACGGGGAGAAAATGCTGAAAATGATCACTATTTCAGGGAAATAAAGGAAGCCTATGGCGTGTTATCCGACCCTCAACTGCGGGAAGAATACTTGTATCAACGCTGGTTGGAAAAATCTTTGGGGCATCAATTGGATACCTTTCTACAACCAGCACAAATCCTTCAGCTTTTCATCAAGGCAGAGCAATATATTGCGACAACAGATGGTTTCAGGACAGACAAGATGATTCTTTTCAACCAGGTATTGAACCTATTCAGCATTGCAAGACTCGAGGCCCTCCTCAGCGAAAACAACCCCGCCATGGAAGCCACCACCTTACAAATGGCCAAGCGGATGTCTGCACACCTCAACCTTGAGGGATGTTTGTTCATGGCAGACCATTTCAAGAAAATGCTGAAAAATCATCCCCTTGAAGTGAAAGCCTGGGAAAAATTGCTAACAAAAAAGAAGCAGGAACAACGGATGGAGCAGTTGAAAATACCACTGGTATTGGTGTTGACCATGCTGATCTGTTTCCTCATCTTCCTGTTGGGCAAATAATTTTCAGGGCATTTATCCCTTGCCGATTGTTGTATCTTTGCACGATGCATTATGTAACAGTTGAGGGCCTTGGCAAATCGTACGGAATCAAACCACTTTTCAGCAATATATCCTTTCACATCAACGAAGGAGATAAAATAGCCCTGATTGCCAGAAATGGCTCAGGAAAATCAACCCTGCTCCGCATCCTGTCTGGCACCGAAACAGCAGAGGAAGGAAAAGTATGGATCAACAAGGATGTCAACACCGTGCTGTTTGAACAAGATCCGCAGTTCAGTGAGAGCTCCAGCATCCTTGACAACATCTTTGCCCACAACCATCCTGTGATCAATGCCATCAAAAAATATGAGGCGGCAGAGGACTCTAATGACCCAGACAAAATTTCAGAAGCACTTATTGCAATGGACGACCACGATGCCTGGGATTTTGATTCGAAGGTTAAACAGATTTTAACCAAACTCAACATCCACCACCTCGACCAGAAAGTGGGAAACCTGAGCGGCGGACAAAGAAAAAGGGTTGCACTGGCCAGGACGCTGATTGATATAGGCTTCAACAACAACCATTCTTTGCTCATCATGGATGAACCTACCAACCACCTCGATGTGGAAATGGTAGAATGGCTGGAACACTACCTGGACAAAGAAAACATTACGCTGCTGCTGGTTACCCACGACAGGTATTTTCTTGATGTCGTATGCAATGAAATATGGGAGTTAGACAATAGCAAGATCTATGGCTACAAGGGCGATTACCAGAACTATGTAGAGAAAAAAGCAGCCAGGATTGAGAGTGAAATGTCAACCATAGACAAAGCCAAAAACACATTCAGGAAAGAACTGGAGTGGATGCGCAAACAGCCCAGGGCCAGAACCACCAAATCCAAAAGCAGGCAGGATAATTTCTATGAAATTGAAAAGGTAGCCAAGCGAAAAATAGAAGATAAGCAACTGGATCTTCAGATGAAAATGAGCAGGCTCGGTGGCAAGATTGCAGAGCTGAAAAAAGTATACAAAAAATTTGGAGAGAAGATCATCCTCAATGGGCTGGACTATACCTTCAAAAAAGGCGAAAGGGTTGGTATCATTGGAAAAAATGGTGCAGGTAAAACCACCTTCATCAACATGCTGCAAGGACTTGAGGAACCGGATAGTGGCAAGATCAACATTGGAGACACCATTGTTTTTGGAAATTTCTCTCAAAAGGGTCTGGAAATCAAACAAGATTCAAGGGTCATTGAATTTGTTAAAAACATTGCAGAAAACTTCCCCTTGGCCAACGGAGGATCACTCAGTGCAGCACAGTTCCTGGAACTTTTTCTTTTTACACCAGACCAGCAATATGGCTATGTCAGCAAGTTGAGCGGTGGAGAAAAAAGAAGGCTTCACCTGCTGAGCATTCTTTTCAAAAACCCCAACTTCCTTATCTTGGATGAGCCTACCAATGACCTTGATCTTCCAACATTATCCGTACTGGAAAACTTCTTGCTTGATTTCCCTGGATGCCTGATCATCATCAGCCATGACCGTTATTTTATGGACCGTATTGTGGACCATCTTTTTGTTTTTGAAGGAGAAGGGGTCATCAGGGATTTCCCTGGCAACTACGGAGAATACCGTTTGGAGGTGGCTGAAAAGTCTGCAGACCCTGAAAAAGTAAAGGCACAAATTATTGTCAACCGTGAGCCTGAAAAAGAAATAAAAGCCGAAAAAAAGAAACCCAGCTTCAACGAAAAAAGGGAGTTTGAAATGCTTGAAAAAGAAATCAAGCAACTGACGGATGAAAAGAAAACCATCTCCGAAAAACTCTCTGATGGGTCGCTCCCCTATGCAGAAATCGAAAAACTGTCCAACCGGTTCAGCGAAATAAGCAGTATTGTGGATGAGAAAGAATTGCGGTGGTTGGAGTTGAGCGAAGTAATGAGTTGAAGGGGTTGAAGAGGTTTAAGGGGTTGAAGTAAATAATGAGTTGAAGGGGTTGAAGAGGTTTAAGCAGTTGAAGGCAATTTTTCTTCAACCCCTTCAACCACTTAAACCTCCTCAACCCTTATAAGCTGCTCTCTCAAGCCTGTCATTGATCGCCCTCCCTATGCCAGTATTGGGAAAACGCTGCGCAATAATAACATCAAGATCGGATTGATCTAGCAACCGCATGGCCCTGAAAAGGCCTGCAGCAGCCTCTTCCAGGCTCCCTGATGGAGAGAGCAGGATTTCTTTTTCAACGGCCAAAGCAGCCGATTGCTCAAACAACAGCAAGCCAATTTTTTTTCCGGGAAATGCATTGACCAACTGGATAACATCACCAATCAACAATGGTATAGATGTGGCATAATGGCTTTTCAATTGACCAGGTGCAGTGGGTGAAGCATGGGCCAAGGATGTTTTCACTTCAACTCCAGTGATGGTGCTGATCTGTTCTGCACTGATGCCCCCCAAGCGGTGAATAACCACTTTATCCTCCTCAAATCCCACAATGGTAGATTCCAATCCTATGGTGCAGTTGCCACCATCAAGGATATAAGGGATTTTTCCCTGAAGACCCTCCAACACGTGCGTCGTCGAAACAGGACTCACATAACCAGAGGGATTTGCACTGGGTGCAGCAAGTGGAAAATCAAGCATTTCCAACAGCGCCAATGCCATGGGGTGTGCGGGAATCCTTATGGCCACCCTTGCACTTCCGGCAGTAACCATGTCTGGCACCAACGAAGATTTGGGCAAAAGATACGTGATGGGGCCAGGAGACAACAATTGCATCAGGCGTTTACAAACATCCGGCATACCCATTACCAGCCTTTCAGCTTGCTCAAGGTTTGCCACATGAAGAATCAAAGGATTGAACTGCGGACGATTCTTGGCATCGTATATCCTGGTGATGGCGGCTACATTGAGCCCATTGGCGGCAAGTCCATAAACAGTTTCCGTGGGAATTGCCACCAACTCTCCCCTTTCGAGGAGCGCTTTTGCCTGATCAAGTTCTTTGCCTATGGTTGTATGGTACATAAAAAAATCCCGGCCGAAGCCGGGACAAAGTTAATGCGTATTCAATTCATCAGGCTTTTGATTTCTCTTTCTTGCCGGGAAGCAATGGCTTGATCGTAAAGAAAATTTTCTGGTTTTCCTTGTCAAGTTCTGCAACCATCACATCTCCAGCTTTGATGTTCATGCTGAGGATCTCCTCTGCCAGCGGATCCTCCAGGTATTTCTGGATGGCCCTGTGCAAAGGCCTTGCACCGAACTGTTGATCATATCCCTTGTCTGCAATGAATTCTTTGGCATCAGGACTGAGCTCCATCGAGAATCCCAGGTTGGCAAGGCGTTTCATGACACTCTTCATGAGGATGTCGATGATTTCGAATATATGTGTCTTCTCAAGAGAGTTGAAGATGATCACATCGTCTACCCGGTTCAAGAACTCAGGAGAGAAGGTACGCTTCAATGCCTTCTCGATGACCGCCTTGTTGGCCTCTTCTGCATTGGCCTGACGGGCACTGGTGGCAAAACCAACCCCTTCACCAAAATCTTTGAGCTGGCGTGCACCAATATTTGAGGTCATGATGATCAGGGTATTCTTGAAATCCACTTTTCTACCCAATCCATCCGTCAACTGCCCATCATCGAGCACCTGCAAAAGAATATTGTAAATATCTGGATGGGCTTTTTCAATTTCATCGAGCAATATTACGGAGTAAGGCTTTCGTCTTACCCGTTCAGTCAGCTGTCCGCCCTCCTCGTATCCTACATAACCGGGAGGTGCACCAATCAAACGGCTGACCGTAAACTTCTCCATGTATTCACTCATGTCGATCCTGATCAGGGAATCTTCGGAGTCAAACATTTGTCTGGACAGGGACCTTGCAAGCTCTGTTTTTCCCACACCGGTTGGTCCGAGGAAAATAAAGGTTCCGATAGGCTTTTTGGGATCTTTCAACCCAACACGGTTCCGTTGAATGGCTTTCACTACTTTGCTGATGGCATCATCCTGACCAACTACCATGCTCTTCATTTCGATAGGCATGTTCCTCAGCTTATCGGTTTCGGCCTGTACCATCCGCCGGACAGGGATGCCAGTCATCATGCTCACCACCTCAGCAATATCTTCTTCACCAATCGGGAATCTTTTGTGTTTGGATTCCTCTTCCCAGTTGTTCTTGGCAGCTTCAAGCTCTTCCTGCAAGCGTTTTTCAGTATCTCGCAAACCGGCTGCTTCTTCAAAGCGTTGGCTTTTTACGACACGGTTTTTTTCCAGTTTGATGTCTTCAATCTTTTTTTCAAGTTCTATGATGTCTTCAGGAACATTGATATTTTTCAAATGAACCCTTGCACCCACTTCGTCCAACACATCGATGGCCTTGTCAGGCAACAGGCGATCTGTCATGTAACGATCACTCAACTTGACACAGGCATCAAGCGCATCCTGTGAATAATCCACATTGTGGAAATCCTCATACCTTGATTTGATGTTGATGAGGATCTGAATGGTTTCGTCAACAGATGGCGGTTCCACCAAAACTTTCTGGAAACGCCTGTCCAAGGCACCATCCTTTTCAATGTGCATGCGGTATTCATCCAACGTGGATGCACCAATGCATTGCAGCTCTCCGCGCGAAAGGGCAGGCTTGAAAATATTGGAAGCATCCAACGAGCCACTGGCTCCACCGGCTCCAACAATCGTATGGATCTCATCGATGAAAAGAATCACATCACGGTTCTTTTCAAGTTCCGTCATGATGGCCTTCATCCTTTCTTCAAACTGACCACGGTATTTAGTTCCTGCAACCAGGGCCGCCAGATCAAGGGACACAACCCTTTTATCAAACAAGACCCTGGATACTTTGCGTTGTACTATTCTCAATGCAAGGCCTTCAACAATGGCCGTCTTGCCCACACCTGGCTCACCAATTAAAATAGGATTGTTCTTTTTCCTTCTCGATAGGATCTGTGAAACCCGCTCAATTTCTGCCTCACGGCCAACAATTGGATCGAGAGACCCTGATTCTGCCAGTTTGGTGATATCTCTTCCAAAATTATCCAATACCGGCGTTTTACTTTTACCCCCTGCTGGTGCGGCTTTTGCTTTTTGTTGGCTGCCTTTTCTTTCTTCATCAAACTCCTCTTCAGGCTCATCAGAGAATTCGCTTTTGATGTCATTGCTTTTTACTGTTCCCAGCTCATTGCGAAACAGGTCATAATCAACATCAAATTGATTGAGAATCTGGGTGGCAATGTTTTCCTTATTCTTGAGGATGGACAGCAAAAGGTGCTCTGTTTCCACCATCGGACTTTTCAAGGCTTTTGCTTCAAGCACCGTAACCCTTATGACTTTTTCAGCCTGACGGGTAAGCGGTAAACTATTGATATTCTGGATATTCTTTCCTGTTTTGTCTTTCACTGCCATCTCCACCTCTTTGCGCAATTCATAAAGGTCTACATTCAGGTTCTGAAGCACCTTCAGGGCAGTGTTCTCGCCTTCCCGGATGACACCCAAGAGCAGGTGTTCTGTACCAATAAAATCATTCCCCAGGCGGAGTGCTTCTTCCCTGCTATAAGAGATGATTTCTTTAACCTGTGCTGAAAAATTATTGTCCATAGAAGGATATATTTTACGTGTCTTTACAATAATAATGAATAATTCCCACAAACAAATCAGGTATCTTTACCATTAACAAAACCTAAATAAAGGCAGGAATTCGATGATTAAAGTCAAAATTGATACCAAGGAAATATTTCATGTCATTTCCATAGAAGAAACGAATCTTACTGCAAATATGGCAGAAGATTTGATAGAACTTGTTGCAAAAAAACAGGAAGAGGAAAATAAAAGCCTGGTCATCAACTTCCTCGGTGTTGAATCTGTTGATGACAGTATTGCAGTATCCCTTCAACAGCTGCATGAAAAAACCTATGCCCACAAGATGTCACTGGTCATTTGCGGACTCTCTCCTGCAGTCAAAAACAAGTTCCAGGAGCATGATTTGTTAGACATCATTAACATTACCCCTACAGCATCCGAAGCCTGGGACATTGTTCAAATGGAAGAGATTGAACGGGAACTTGACCTTGATGCCGATTAAAAAACCCTAAGACTATGCTGGCCGTCACCATCCTTGGAAACAACTCAGCCCTGTCCATGCACGACAGGCACCAAACAGCACAGGTAGTGAATGCCAATGACCAATTGTTGCTGGTAGACTGTGGCGAGTCCACCCAATTACAGATGCAGCGATACAAAATCAGGAAAAGCAAAATCAACCATATTTTCATCTCCCACCTGCATGGAGATCATTACTACGGATTGCCTGGGCTCTTGAATACGTATAGCCTCAACAACAGAACGGAGCCCCTGCATCTGTATGCCACACCTGCGCTGAAAGAAGTACTGGATCTTTTGCTCAAGGTTGCAGGCTCCAGTTTTGGATTCGAATTCATTTTCCATCCCATTACAGAAACGGGCATTTTATTGGATATGCCTGGAATGAGCGTGGCCTGTTTTCCGGTAGCCCATCGAATCGCCTGCTGGGGCTTTCTGTTTACCGTCAAGGAAAAACCCGAAAGGCTAAAAGATGGGGAGCCCATAAGGCCTGCAACACCAGCCCTAAGGTATGCCTATTGTGCTGATACCAGGTATGATGAATCCATACTGGAACATGTCAGCGGTTGCAACCTGATGTACCATGAAACGACTTATTTGGATGACCAGGCAGAAAAAGCAGAAGCCAGGTTCCATTCTACCAGCACACAGGCAGCCACCATTGCCCTGAAAGCCAATGCAGGAAGGCTTTTGCTGGGCCATTTCAGCAGCAAATACCCTGATTTAGCCCCTTTTGAAGCAGAGGCCCGCCAGACCTTTCCGGCATCAGAAATTTCAAGAGAAGGTGTAACCTATTTGGTCAAATCATAGGAAAGATGGAAAACACAATTCACGAAGACAAACAATTTGAGAAGCAATCCTATGCCGATGCGCCCTACCCCGTTGCCGAGCATGAAGATTGCCAATTTGAAGCCTGTGATTTCTCCAACACAGACCTTTCCGGATCCAGCTTTTCAGATTGCGTTTTTGATGGCTGCCAATTCAGCATGACCAAACTGCGCAATACCAGCCTCAGGAATGTCATTTTCAAAAACTGCAAAATGCTGGGACTGCATTTTGAGGACTGCAATCCTTTTCTGCTAAGCCTGCATGTTGACAACTGCTCTATCAAGCTTTCCTCTTTCTGTAAAATGAACCTAAAAAAAATGCAATGGACCAGCAGCGCCTTGCATGAACTGGATTTCAGCGAGACAGACCTTGCCAGCGCAGTTTTTAAAGGTTGCGATCTGCAAAGAAGCATTTTTTCCGGCACCAACCTGGAGAAGGCAGACCTGAGTACCTCCTACAACTATAGCATAGACCCTGAACGCAACAGGCTAAAAAAGGCAAAATTCTCGTTGGCTGGGCTGGTTGGATTGCTGGATAAATACGGTATTCAAATTGATCTTTAAATTTTTAATGGATTTCTGCTTTTAAAAAACACAAAAGCATTATCTTTGCGACCCGAATTTGATGTTAGCATCAAATCAAGGATCGGTAGTTCAGTTGGTTAGAATGCCGCCCTGTCACGGCGGAGGTCGCGGGTTCGAGTCCCGTCCGGTCCGCGTAAAATGAAAAAACCCCTTGATAATCAAGGGGTTTTTTCATTTCTATACCTCCGTTACACTGTGGTTACACACTTTTTATCAAAAAAAAGTCAATACACTATAACAAAAAGAAATACTCAAAAAAATGTTTAATACAAGGTATTTCAGGACAAGACAGTTTCATTCATTCTGTTTTGTTCATTTAATCGCTTCTCTTTAATACCTTTATTTTAGTTCAAAATTTGAAGGAAACATTCCCTTTTTAAAAAGCCCATACCCAAACATTTTAGGATTATAATCGCTTATAAAACCTACATCAGCTTTTACAGGTATCTGCATTTCCATTCCAATGGCCCAAAAACATCCATTAACAATTAACCTGCGCAAGTCTTCATTTAGTAGATCGATCGATGCTCCCATTGTTG
>CAILKQ010000201.1 GCA_903834825.1 uncultured bacterium
CACCATGCGGGTCGTACTGTGCATTTCCTTCGTTACTGATGCCATAAATGAAGAAAAAAATTTCTGAACTAATTGTATCATCAAGAATCTCTCGAAGTTCAGCTGCACTCCAAAGGTAGAAAGCACCTTCCTTTTTTGATATGTCATCATGAGTTTCAAAGCTGTCAGCATCTTCGGCAGAGTAAAATCCACCTTCAGGTGAAGTCATATCGCATAATACATAGTTAAAGATATCTTGAGCAACAGCCCTATAGAAATTATCACCTCTGCATTGAAAGGCTTCAAGATAGGAGATGGCAAGCTGGGCATTATCGTAAAGCATTTTCTCAAAATGAGGGACATGCCAGTGGGCATCAGTTGAGTAGCGGGCAAAGCCGCCGCCGCCCTTGCCTGGAACGCTGATATGATCATGAATTCCTCCTTCCGCCATTTTCCGCAGAGTATTCAGTGCCATTATGCGAGCGTCTTTGTTTCCTGTATAGTATGCCTGGTTGAACAGAAAATTCAGTAATACGGGACGGGGAAATTTTGGAGCAGCACCGAACCCGCCGAACTCCTCGTCATAGTATGTTTCAAGCCATTGAAGGCATTTAGTTTGTGCCTCATTTTCTCCAGGCAGTTCAGCAGGGCTTTTGCTTGATAATTCATCTAGATAGCTGAAAAAGGTGTCAGAAGTATCAATGATTTTTTTCTCATTACTCTTCCATAGACCGGCGATGGATACAAGGATAGTTTTAAAGCCAGGCAAGCCGTACCTGTCTTCCGGGGGGAAATAACTGCCTCCGTAAAAAGGTTTACGGTCCGTGGTAAGCCAGATAGACATAGGCCATCCACCTTTTCCGGTAGTAGACTGGAGATAGTTCATATAGAGACGGTCAATGTCTGGAAGTTCTTCACGATCGACTTTGACTGAAATAAAATAGCGGTTAAGCAGTTCAGCTATTTCTATGTTTTCAAACGATTCTCGTTCCATGACATGGCACCAGTGACATGTTGAATATCCCACAGAAAGAAATAGAGGCAAATTTTCATGTTTTGCCTTTTCAAAAGCCTCTTCTCCCCACACAAACCAATTGACAGGATTAAGAGCATGCTGCAGGAGATAAGGACTTTTTTCACCAGCGAGCCTGTTTTTTTGAACTTGTGTGTCGGTCATAGCTTTAACTTTGATTGATCATGAACACCCAAACAATAGGTAACAGATTACGAACCTCCGAAAGTTCAAGACCTTTGGGAAAATCACAAATCAGATGAATGCAACCAGTGAAGGAGACGTACAGAAAGGGGGGAAACATTGCTGAAGGGAAGTGAGTAAATATGAAAAAAACAAGCAGTTGCCTTCGAGAGCACCAATTAAACCAGGTATAGTTTTTGAAGTTTCTTATCAGTTGTTGTGTTGAAATATTTAAAGAATGAAATTTAACCGCTGAAATTTTCTCCCAGATATTTGGTAAGCATTTCTTCAAGATCAGTTTTACGTATCGGTTTGGAGATATAATCGTCCATACCGGCCTTGATACATTTCTCCCTGTCACCAACCATGGCATGAGCTGTCATTGCCACAATGGGAACATCCGGAGTTTCGCAAAGAATGCGGTCAGTCCTAATGATCCTCGTGGTTTCATATCCATCCATTTCCGGCATCTG
>CAILKQ010000202.1 GCA_903834825.1 uncultured bacterium
CCGAAGGCAGAGAGGTTGAACTTGCCAGCCGAAGGCTGGGGGGTTGAAGGGGTTGAAGAGGTTGAAGTTTTAAAATTTCTTGTTTATAAAAAAGGGCTCACGCTGTTATGCATGAGCCCTTTTTATTTGAATTTTAGTTTCGCTTAAACCCCTTCAACTCATTTCCTAATCCGCTGTTTGATGGATTGCACAACTTTCAATCCGATCAGTTCTCCTTGTTTGAGACCATTTTCAATCGAGCCCTTGTAGTGTATGCCCCCATAATAGCGGCTCATGGCAGCTTCATTTGCCGCACTCCAAAAAGAAGTAAACGACCTTATCGGAAGACCGTAAGGAACTTCTGTATCATCACGGAATTTGAAATCAGGACCAAAAATCTGGGTCAACACTACAGCAGATGCAGCGCTGATTACACTGTGCCCGCTGGTGTACTCGGGGAATGGAGGTGTTTGCAACAGTGGGCGCCAGCCTTGATCCAAATAAGCATTGATATAGGTTTCAGGTCGAATGACATTGCTCCTGTATTTTTCATCCCAGCAACTGATGAATGCGTCATACAAAGCAATGGAAGTAAAAAGATAGGCTTGCAGGGATTTTTCAAGAGATGCATTGCTTTGTCTGGAAGCAATACCCGCAATGCTCATCCAGTGCCCACCTGGGGATAGTTTTTTTGTGGCAAAATTCAAATGCCCTTGAACCGTAAGATGGAAAGGATTACAATCCCAGAACAATGCAATGGCTGAGTCTTCTTTGGGCATGGTCTTTGTATGGCGAAACACTTGCTCAGCCTGTCGGTAAAATAGAGAACCAGCAGAATCACTGAAGGGGATAGGACGTTTGGGTTGGAAGTTGGACAGGGTATCCAAAACAACAGTCCTCATTTTACCCCAATGCGGCTCAACGGGTGCAAAATATCCCGGAGGCGTGGGAGACCATGCAGACTTGTCTTTGATCAGGGAATAACGCCTCATTTTTCTGGTGTCTGCATAGCGATCAGTTTTGGACCACAATACAATCGCATTGGACACCACTGTTGCCCATTCTTTGGAAGCAGCAAGGGTTGCGGGTTCAACGTCTTTGAATGCAGCAGCAATGGCAGCAAGTGAGTCCAGCAATCTGGCCTCAGAAAACACCAACTTGGATGCAGTCAGCATCATGGCATATACTGCACTTGCCTCAGCATGCACCCGTCCTTCAAATCCCACAGGACTGGGTTGGATAAAATCGTTTCTCAGTGCATGAAAAGATTGCGATTTACCAGATGCAACCATTGATTCATGTGCAGCAATACTGGCATACAGATAAATCCTGCTGGCAACTGGTGGAGAAAATATATCGTGAACAATGACGTTGGTAATGGCCTGATGGGCACGATGAACAAGCAGTTCACGCTTTTGTGCAACCAAAGTTGGGTGTACAAAAATGAGAGAGAGTAAGAAAACAAATGACTTTGATGTTATTTTCATTCGCGTATTTTCAGAACCTGAACTTTGCCATTGTTTTTTGCAGTGATGATCAATCGCCCGTTGTCGGATGAACTGATTACTGCAGTTTGTCTGACATCACCATCGATGTATAGGCCAGTTTCAATGTTCGATAAGGAAATCAATTTATCTGACTTGAATTGAATCAAACTCCCATACCCTGCATCATTCTGCCCCCATTGTGTTCTCCAGGGATAAAAATTTCCAGTAAGAAGATAGGCAGTATCCATACCCCTCAAAGCCAGTCGATTGACTGAAAAAATACGGGACGCCTGAACATCATTGGGTAAACGTTTCTTTACATATTTTCCCGCACCATCACTCAGGTACACAACATGATGAAGTTCAGTCAGGTCAAGGGTTTTGGCTGTCTTCAGTTTCTGGGCCGGAACAATATCATTGATTCCTGCTGTGGCATACTGGTGATACTTGATAAACTTTTTCCTGAGTGGAACCACCTGGTCCAGCAACTCATCCCTTGAAGCAGCAGGATACATTTTTCCATTGATATAATAACAAAACAATACTTCAGGAGACCCATTGTCATCAACATCTGTTACAACCATTTCTATTGGAGTTTCC
>CAILKQ010000203.1 GCA_903834825.1 uncultured bacterium
ATCATTCGTAAAAGAAGCCTCAGGTGTAACTTCGTTCTCATCAACACCAAGTTTGTCAACAATAATTTTCTTTACCCTTGTTGCAATGTCTGACATGATTTTATTTTTTGGTTTATTGGGGGCAAAAATAAACTATTTGAGGTAAAAACAAGTCTTCTTGCCAATTTCTATTCATTTATTTTTGAAGCCAAAAATATCACAATTCATTGATTATCAACAAATAATGCTGTGATTAGAAAAAAAAGATATTTATCCACTGTTTTAGGAGAAAAAAGAATGGCTGAAGATGTTTGTAATTACCCAAAGAATTAACTTGTAACATGGCAATTAAAATCATAGACCACGGTTCCAAGGAATACGATCAGATGATTGAACTGAGAAAATCAGTATTGAGAAAACCATTAGGGCTCACTTATTCCACAGAAGATCTGGAGAGGGATAAAAATGATTTGCTGATTGGAGCCTTTGAGGAAGATGATATCCTGGCCTGCTGTATACTCACCCAAAAAGAACCGGGCACCTTCCAGTTGAGGCAAATGGCCGTAGACCAGAAGATGCAGCGAAATGGTGTGGGTGCAGCCATCATGCATTTTGCTGAAAACCTGGCCAAAGATGCCGGAGGAAAAGAAGTCATGATGCATGCCAGAAAAACAGCCATGGGCTTCTATGAAAAACTGGGATACGCTGCTGTTGGGGATGAATTCAGCGAGGTAGGAATTCCTCATGTGGAGATGAAGAAGAACCTGGTCTAACCTTTTTTGATATGCTCCCTGAAAATTTTCCTGGTGCTGTCGAGCTGATCCTGCTCCGGGAATGCATCTTTGGGAATCAGGAAAAATGATTTGCTGTCAAAGTAGAGGTGAAAAAATCCTGGTGTCTCGTAGTAACTGCTGAATTCTCTCCAGGCCCAAGTTTTCTGACCATTTGCGGTTTCAATAAAAAAATGGTTCTCTTCAATAGAGATGGTAAACTCATCCTTGAATGTCTTGCTCTTGCGGTAAATCATGGCGGGGAGCCAGATCCAAAAGGCCACCATCATGGAGATCCACAGCACCGAACTCATCAGGAAAGGCAAGGGAGAAATCAGCTTCATTGCATAGAGCACGGCTGCCAATAACGCAAACACATTGACGAGAATCATCAACAGTTTGATCTCCCTCCTGGAAATGAAATGGTACCGCAGTGCCTGCAGTACCATTCCTTTGTTGTAACGTATGTTCAGTTTCACATGTACATTTTAGCTGCAACCCATGCTGTTTCCACAATTAAGGCATTTGTAACAGGTTCCACTTCTCACGGTAATGTGTCCACAGGTTGAACAAGCCGGCGCATCGCTTTGCATGCTCTTCATGAATTCCTGTGTGCTGTTTTCAGCCTTCACCGCTAAAGGAGCCTTCTGTGCTTTTGGTGCAGGTGCTGCGCTGTTGGTGGCCACTACCCTCACATCTGAAAGTTCTGGTTTTGAATCACTTTCAAACCTTGGGGTGTTGTCATCCCAGTCATCGTTTCCCGTATTCATCACCTCTGGCTTGTCCAGCACATGAACCAGGTCTGTTCTGCCAAGGTACTCATAGGCAAGTGCACGGAATACAAAGTCTACAATCGAAGTGGTTGATTTGATGTTTGGATGATCTACCATTCCTGCAGGTTCAAACTTGGTGAAAACAAATTTTTCAACAAACTCTTCCAAAGGAACACCATACTGCAAGCCCACAGAAATCGAAATCGCGAAACAGTTCATCAGGCTGCGCAGTGTGGAACCTTCTTTTGCAAGGTCAATGAAGATTTCGCCCAACGTATTGTCACTGTATTCACCTGTTCTGAGGAAGATGGCCTGTCCATTGATTTTCGCCTTCTGGGTATAGCCCCTTCTCTTGGCAGGAAGTGTCTTGCGCTCTACGATTCTTGAAAGCTGGCGCTTCAGTTTTGTATCTGGTGAAGCCTGCATCCTTTTCTGCAATTCACTCAGCAACTCTTCAACAGTAAGTTTGCTCACGTCGATGAATGGGCTATCGGTTGATGCAATGGCTGCAGCGTCAGCTTCCTCTTCAGTGGCTTTGCTGTCGCTCTTGTTGCTCAGGGGTTGGCTAAGTTTAGAGCCATCACGGTAGATGGCATTGGCCTTGAGACCGAGCTCCCAACTGAGTTTATAACAATCAGATATTTCATTGACCGTAGCTTCATTGGGAAGGTTGATGGTTTTTGAAATGGCGCCACTGAGGAAAGGCTGGGTTGCAGCCATCATGTAGATATGGCCATGGGCATGGATATAGCGTTCGCCTTTCTTGCCACATTTGTTGGCACAATCAAAAACAGGATAGTGCTCAGCCTTTAGGTGTGGCGCACCTTCGATGGTCATGGCTCCGCAAACAAAATCATTGGCTGCATCAATCTCAGCACCCTTGAAACCAAGTGCTTGCAACATGTTCCAATCAAAGTTGAAATATTGCTCTGGTTTGAAACCAAGGCGTTGCAAACACTCTTCACCAAGCGTATAGACGTTGAATACGAATCCTACTTCAAAAGCGGCCAGGGATGCATCATCCAATTTCTTGATTTCCTCGGCAATGAACCCTTTCTCGCTCAGTGTTTGGTGGTTGATGAAAGGGGCTCCTGCAAAAGATGCAGTACCTACTGCGTATTTAATGATGGCATCCTGTTCTGCTGCCGTGTATTTGAGGTTGGACAGGGCCTGGGGACCCGATTGGTTGATGATTTTGAAATAACCGCCACCAGAAAGTTTTTTGAATTTCACCAGGGCAAAATCTGGCTCAACACCAGTGGTGTCGCAATCCATCACAAGTCCAATGGTTCCGGTAGGCGCAATAACAGTTGTCTGGGCGTTGCGGTAACCATATTGTTCACCAAGTTCGACTGCATCATCCCAGGCCTTGCATGCTGCCTTGAGCATATAATCAGGACAATCTTTTGCTTTTATGCCAAGGGGCTTGATGCTGAGGCCAACATAGGCCTGGTCTGCATCATAGGCTGCGGCACGGTGGTTTCTCATGACCCGCAGCATGTCTTCCCTGTTCTCGGCATAGCGAGGGAAAGGTCCGTGGATTCTGGCAATCTCTGCAGAAGTCTTGTAGGCAATACCCGTCATGATAGCAGAAATGGCACCAGCAATACCCCTTGCTTCATTGCTGTCATATGGAATACCACTCACCATTAGCATGCTGCCGAGGTTGGCGAAGCCAAGCCCGAGCGTACGGTAATCATAGCTGAGCTGTGCTACTTCCTGGCTTGGGAATTGTGCCATCAGTACAGATATTTCCAACACGGTTGTCCAAAGCCTTACTGAATATTCATATCCTGCAACATCAAACGTGTTGTCTGACTCATTGAAAAACTTCCTGAGGTTGGCTGAGGCAAGGTTACAGGCAGTATTGTCAAGGAACATATATTCGCTGCAGGGGTTGGAAGCCCTGATGGGTCCACCCTGAGGGCAGGTATGCCATTCATTGATGGTGGTATCATACTGGGTTCCTGGATCAGCACAACGCCAGGCTGCATAGGATATTTTCTCCCAGAGGGCTTTTGAAGATACTTTTTTCACGACCCGGCCATCCATGCGACCGATCAATTCCCAGTCTTCCCCTTTTGCCAATTTCTCAAAAAACGCATTGGGTATCCTGACAGAGTTGTTTGAGTTTTGTCCGCTCACTGTTTTGTAGGCCTCTCCTTCATAATCACTGGAATACCCTGCAGCAATCAACGCAGCCACTTTCTTCTCCTCCTCCACTTTCCAGTCGATGAATGTTTCGATTTCCGGGTGATCAAGGTCAAGACAGACCATTTTGGCTGCCCGTCGTGTTGTACCACCACTTTTGATGGCACCCGCTGCGCGGTCACCAATCCTAAGGAAGCTCATCAGACCTGAAGATGTTCCACCACCACTGAGTTTCTCTCCTTCTCCACGCATGTTGGAGAAATTGGTGCCCACACCCGAGCCATATTTGAAAATCCTTGCTTCGCGGACCCAAAGGTCCATGATACCCCCCTCGTTCACCAAGTCATCATCAACACTGAGGATGAAACAGGCATGGGGTTGTGGACGCTCGTAAGCGGAGGTTGATTTTTTGAGCTGGCCATCTACCTGGTCAACAAAATAATGTCCTTGTGGCTTTCCCTTGATGCCATAGCATTCGTGCAGGCCGGTGTTGAACCATTGGGGTGAATTGGGAACACAGGCCTGGCTGAGGATGGAATATACCAGCTCCTCATAGAAAACGGTTGCGTCTTCTGTTGAAGCGAAATAGCCATAACGCTCTCCCCATACCCTCCAGCAATGTGCCATGCGGTGTGCAACCTGCTTGGCAGAAGTCTCCCTTCCAAGAGAACCGTCAGCCTGGGGAACACCCGCCTTCCTGAAATATTTTTGTGCGATGATGTCTGTAGCGATCTGGCTCCATTGCTTTGGAACCTCAACATTGTTCATTTCAAAAACAACCTCTCCGCTGGGGTTGCGAATGACCGAGGTTCGATAGTCGTAATCAAACATTTCATAGACGCCGACCTTGTCTGAAGTGAACTGTCTTTTGAACTTCAGGCCTTGTATGTTGGTGCCGCCGGTTTCCTTTGATTTGTTGTTTGCCATAACGCTAGAATGTTAAATGTTGGTGAAATCTCCCAATTTTCAGGGACAGAGTACGAAAATATCTACCTATTGCCTTATTTCAAACCCTTAAATATCAACACCCTGTTGATAACTGCAATAATCCGCGATGGCATTGGATTTGGAATTTTGTTCACTCTTTTGTAAAAAAATATTTGGCATTATTCGGGGAAATCAATATAATAAAGATGGGCAAAAAAAGAAATCAGTTGGTGACAAAACTCACGCAATGAGCATGATGAAAGATTATCTTCGATCTCTAAAAATCATCAGTACTTTGAAAACATACAACCGCTTCATTGTTTTATTTTTCCTTGTGTTATTTTCCACATTAGCAACTGCCCAACAAAACAAATTCAGTGGCTGGGGGATGACGCTCAATACAATCAAATTGAGTCCAACATTCAGCCTGGTTTTTGACAGCCAACTGCGTTCAAGTGACCAATGGAAACAGCCTGAGACATTCATCCTCAGGCCAGGATTGACCTATGTTCTGAACAAAAATATTTCCCTGACTGCAGGAGTTGCATTGATACACAATTGGAGAACAATTCAAGGCGTAAGGGATGGGGTTTCAGACAACAGGTTTTGGCAACAATTGGGGATCAACAAGCAAGTAAAAAAAGCAGTACTGCAACACAGGATCAGGATAGAAGAAAGATGGATCCCTGTATTGAAAGTTGCTGGCAATGATATTGTAAAATCAGACCCCAAGTTCAATGCACGGTTCAGGTATTTCACCAGATGGTTAAGCCCTTTTGCAAAAACAGAAAAACTGACAAAAGGCATGTATTGGGTTGCCCAGAACGAATTCTTCTTCAATGCTATAGGAGCAAGCCATGCCAACCGAAAACTGTTCGACCAGTCAAGAAGCTATGCCGGAACCGGTTACCGCCTGAGCAAACATGCCGACCTGGAACTGGGCTACATGTTGGTCTATGCTGAAGGCAGGAATAAGGAATATACCACCAATAACATCATCCAGCTTTCCAGTTTCCTTCGTTTATAAGAAAGTTTTTCGCACATTTGCAGTAGAATAGCCCCACAAAATGCATCAAGCCGTTTACACTACAATACTGGAAAACAAAAACAAAGGAAAAAAATCCTTCGCTGTATTGGTTGATCCAGACAAAACATCTGTTTCGAAGGCAGATGAATTGATTCGTTTGTGCACGGAGGCCTCAGTAGATTTCATTTTTGTAGGCGGCAGCCTGGTGGTCAGCGACCATCTCGAGGAATTGGTGCAATACATCAAAAGGGAATGTTCTATTCCTGTGGTACTTTTCCCTGGGAGTCCATCCCAGGTTACGCCCTTTGCAGACGCCCTGCTCTACCTTTCCCTGATATCAGGAAGAAACCCAGAGTTGTTGATAGGCCAGCATGTAGTTTCTGCCCCCGTTGTTAGAAAAAGTGGCCTTGAAGTGATGTCTACGGGATATATGGTGATTGATGGTGGGGCTCCAACAACGGTTTCTTATATCAGCAATGCCAACCCCATCCCCTCTGACAAGAACGAAATAGCAGTTTGCACGGCAATGGCTGGTGAAATGCTTGGGCTCAAACTCCTGTACATGGATGCGGGTAGCGGGGCTAGGAAGCCTATTCCAACTGCCATGATTGCAGCAGTTTCATCCCATACCGCCATTCCACTGATCATCGGTGGTGGCATAACCACAGCAGAAAAAGCATACGAGAACTGCAAAGCAGGGGCAGACATCATTGTGGTGGGCAACGCCATTGAGAAGGATCCTGCACTGATCAAAGAAATCAGCCAGGCCATCCATGCCAGCACAGCATCAGACCAAACAGTCCCAGTGCATTAAACTTATCCCTGATTTTAGCATTTTTTCTAAAAAAAATCAGTTTATTTGCAGTTCACAATTTTTCTTTACAAGACAGACACAGAAAAATGATTAAAAACCTGACCTCATCATCAATAGCAGAAACGGCTCCTGCCGCTTCCATGCGTTGGGTTTTTGCTGTACCAAACGGAACAGTTTTTTTACGCCGACCGATTCCATTTTTGGTACGACGTTGATAGATACCACCCCAAAGTCCGACACAAGTCGTTTTCCCGGTTCAGCCCTAAGTGGCTTCATCCGGCAATAGTCAATTTTTTCAATTTGCCGCATCAATGGAACAACAAAAACAAGTTTTTGATATACATATCGCCAGTGAGCAGGATTACGGTTTTGCCGAAGAGATCTGCCTGGAAATGGAAGAATCTGCAAAAGCCCGTGGAACAGGCATAGCCAAAAGAAGCCCAGATTATATCCGTCAAAAAATGAGCGAAGGGAAAGCGGTCATTGCCCTGTCGCAGGCGGGAGAATGGGCCGGATTTTGTTATATTGAAACATGGGGGCATGGAGAATATGTGGCCAATTCCGGACTGATTGTGAAGCCATCATTAAGAAAAAGCGGATTGGCCAAGTTGATCAAACATACCGTATTCAAACTCAGCAGGTCCACCTACCCCGATGCAAAAATATTCGGACTCACCACAGGGTTGGCCGTGATGAAAATAAATTCTGAACTGGGATACGAACCCGTTACCTATTCAGAACTCACACAGGATGAGGATTTCTGGGCCGGATGCAAAAGCTGCATCAATTATGAGATCTTGATGAGCAAAGAAAGAAAAAATTGCATGTGCACAGCAATGCTCTATGACCCCAAAGACCACTATGAGCCTGAAGAAACCAAACAGTTTTTTGAGGAAAATGCAAAAGGCATTGAGCGGTTGCTCAGGTTCAGAGAATGGAAACTCCTGAAACCTTTTCTTAAAAAAGATGAGAAGTCTTCCAAGTCCTTGAAAGGCCTTCTCTCCCCATTTTTCAATTTCTAAAGCAAGCGATCCCATGTCAAAAAAAGTAATACTCGGATTCAGTGGCGGATTAGATACCACCTATTGTGTGAAATACCTTTCTGAAGAAAAAGGATACGAGGTGCACAGCATCATCGTCAATACTGGCGGCTTTTCTGAAGAAGAACTGAAACTGATAGAAGCACATGCCCATTCCCTGGGCGTTGCCTCACATACGACTGTAAATGCCATCAAAAGTTATTACGACAGCATCATCAAGTACCTTGTCTTTGGCAATGTCTTGAAAAACAATACCTATCCCCTGAGTGTGAGTGCTGAGCGCCTCAGCCAGGCCATCCACATCGCTGAACACGCCCAAAAACTCAGCGCTGACGCTGTAGCCCATGGCAGCACAGGAGCAGGAAATGACCAGGTCCGTTTTGACATGGTCTTCCACATCATGATTCCGGGCGTAGAAATCATCACCCCGATCCGAGACCTGAAACTGAGCCGTGAACAGGAAATCGAGTACCTGCAATCCAAAGGGGTCAACATGAATGCTGAAAAGGCCATGTACTCCATCAACAAAGGACTTTGGGGAACCAGTGTGGGAGGCAAAGAAACCCTTTCATCCAAAGGCATGCTCCCTGAATCGGCTTGGCCAACACAGGTAACCAAACAGGATGCTGAAGAGGCTGTGCTTGGTTTTGAAAAAGGTGAACTTGTTTCAGTGAATGATAGACCATTCGAACATCCCTCCGAGGCCATTCAATACCTTCAATCCATTGCAGGACCATACGGCATTGGCCGCGATATCCATGTTGGCGATACCATTATCGGCATCAAGGGAAGGGTTGGCTTTGAAGCTGCTGCACCCATGGTGATCCTCAAAGCACACCATGCCTTGGAAAAGCATGTCCTCACCAAATGGCAGTTGCAATGGAAAGACACCCTTTCTCAGTTCTATGGCAACTGGTTGCATGAGGGACAGATCATGGATCCGGTGATGCGCGACATAGAAGCATTCCTTGAACATTCACAGGAAAATGTAACAGGAAAAGTATTTGTTCAGCTGATGCCATACCGGTTTCAGGTAATCGGCATCGAATCTTCCTACGACCTGATGAACAGCAAGTTTGGCAAGTATGGTGAAATGAATGCAGGATTCACGGGCAATGATGTAAGGGGCTTCAGCAAGATTTTCGGAAACCAGACCATCATTTGGAACGCTGTGCAAAACGAGAATAAAAAAGATTAAATTCAATGCCATGAACAACAAGATCAGGATCGGCATCATCGGCGGGGCAGGCTATACGGGCGGTGAATTGATTCGACTGCTTCTTGTACACCCCCACGCAACGATTGCCTTTGTGCACAGCAAGAGCAATGCAGGCAATCCCTTGCACGATGTACACCAAGACCTTCTCGGCGCTACAGACATCGTGTTTTCCGGAGAAATCAACAACAACATCGATCTCCTTTTTCTTTGCCTGGGCCATGGCGAATCCACCAGGTTCCTCAAAGAAAATACCATTGAAGCGGGCATCAGCATCATTGATTTGGCGAATGATTTCAGGCTCAACAAGGATGCCAACCAAGGCGACAGAACCTTTGTATATGGCTTGCCGGAAATCAACCAGGCCGAGATCGCCACTGCAAAAAACATTGCCAACCCGGGCTGTTTTGCAACAGCCATCCAATTGGGATTGTTGCCGCTGGCCAAAGCAGGATTGCTGGGCGAAGTATATACCACAGGCATCACCGGTTCCACCGGTGCCGGACAATCATTGAGTGCCACCAGCCATTTCAGCTGGAGGGCCAACAATATTCAGGCCTACAAAACATTGACGCACCAGCATGTTGCGGAGATCCACCAGACCTTGCATCAGCTGCAACATGATGATCATCCAGCAGTGCATTTTGTTCCTTGGAGAGGTGATTTCACCAGAGGCATCTTTGTTTGTTCAACCATCAGCACGGATCAATCCCTTGAAACCATCCAGGCATTGTATAAGGAGTTTTACAAAGACCACCCTTTTACCACCGTATCCGACAAGCCGATTGCCTTGAAACAGGTAGTGAACACGAACAAATGTGTACTCTTTATCGAGCAGGAAGGCAAGAAAATTGTTGTGCACAGCGCCATAGACAACCTGCTCAAAGGAGCCAGCGGACAAGCCGTACAGAACATGAACATCCTGTTTGGAATAAATCAAACAACCGGACTCAACCTAAAGGCAGCAGCCTTTTAAAATAACAACATGAAAGCAACCATACTCGGAGCAGGGAATATAGGGATGGCACTGGCAGAGGGGCTGGCAGAAAGTGGCGCATGCAAAAAGCAAGACATCACCCTGACCAAACGCAATGCAAAGGCCCTTGCTGAATTGCAAAAAAAAGGGTTCAAGACCAGCCTATCCAATACAGAAGCCATCAAAGCTGCAGACACCATTTTTGTTTGCGTTTTGCCACAGCAGCTGAACGAATTGCTGGAAGAAATCAGGCCTGTTCTAAATGCCAAAAAGCAATTGATTGTATCGGTAGTTACCGGTGCGCATACCAACATTTTCAAAACCATTTTGGGTGATCAGACAAGGATCATCAGGGCCATGCCCAATACTGCCATGAAAGTGAGGGAAAGCATGACCTGTCTCTCTTCTTCGAATGCAACACAGAAAGACATCAACATGGTGCAGGCATTGTTC
>CAILKQ010000204.1 GCA_903834825.1 uncultured bacterium
ATATCATACCTGTCGTACACGTAGAGGGCCTCATCATTTTTCTGCCAACGCATTTGGCCATAAGGCGTTGGATCAGAGGGCATGTCATATTCTTCATCATACAGCTTGACAGGGACCTGTTTGCTGATGTTGATGTTTTGCCCCTCATGGTAAGAAAAATAATGCCTTTGCTTTGCATCATACCAAACCACGTGATTCCCTTCTGGAGAGAATTGGGGCATGCCAGAAAGATCCTTGGCAATGATTTTTTTGGCTCCCGTAGTGGGATCTACCAGATAAATATCTTTTTTGGTTCCACCTTCCCATTGGCTGGCTACCCTTTTTCCTTTGTCGCTCATGCCGAGGAATTGTTTTCCATCACCTTCTGCAGCAATCATTACTTGTGGGAGATCAAGATCAGCCAGTTGGATCAGTTTTTGGGTGGACAGGTCTACCATGGCCAGGTAGGATTTCCTGTTTTCCATCTCTGCTGTTCTCAGTTGGTATGGTTGCAAATAATCATCATTGTAATGCCAGACATCCACCTTTACCAAATCCATGTCTATGAGCGAGGTATCCTTGATAGGCTTGATGGGAGCGGTTCCCAGAAAAAGACGCTTTCCTGATTTGCTGAAATTGGGGACATAGTTTTCACTAATGGTCCAGTTGATCTTCATGCCTGGCGTAAACTTGTCTGCCAAAACGGTAGCCGCTGCATCGCCATTTTGCCAATACCATAATTTATGAAATTTCTGTAATGACTTGAAAGCACTATCGCGTTCTGCAACAAATGCAACCTGGTATCCATCTTCATCGATGGCAAAATTCCTGAAATCATTTCCTCCTACCAACAGGGTATCAAAACGGTCTTCAACAGCACGCCAGATGTATACCATGGGCTTGATGTTTTTATTGGATTTGCTGGAAGAAGATTCAACCAACAGGATCTTGCCGTTTTCGCTCCAGAGATAATCGCTTGTCAGGGGAATTGTCTTGGAATTTTTTTGTCCCAGTCTCAGCACTACGAGTTCAGTGCCTTCTTGCACAGCGGCAGCAGCTCCCTCATCTCCTTCGGCGTCCTCCATCGCATCATCATTCTCCCCTGTTGCGGTCAATTTTCTTTTTTGTTTTTTTTCGGGTACCTGCTCAATGATGAGCGGAATCTGTTTCTTTACAGAATCCTGTTTTTTGGCAGCAGTATCCTTCGCCATGGTCATCTTTACTGAATCTGAAGGCTTTTTGATCAACTGGTAGGCCAGCAAACCACCTGCTTTTTCAGGCATCTTGAATGAAATGACGCCAGCAATTTTCTCCAATGATCGTTGACTGAGATCAAAAATACCCAGCGAATCTTTGGGAAATTCATCAGGCCTTTTTTTCTTGATTTTAGCATTTCTGGTGTCTGCAAAAAAAGGTTTTATTTTACAAATAAGAAAACGGCTGTCTTCTGAAAAAGAGATAGAATAACCCCTTGGGATGGTTGTAGAAAAGGTAGCATCTGTCTTTTGCAAGACCAATTGTCCATCTCCTTCCTGAGGATCTACAGTAAAGGCAATCCATGTTCCATTGTTGTTGATTTTTCGTTCACCGATAGACTGCCATCCATCATAAACAGTATGGTCCAACGGTTTTTTTTGGCTCCAGCCGATCAGACTGAAGCAAAGAAATGACAATACAAACAGGAATGATTTTTGATAGTGGAGCATGTGGTGGGGAATTTGAGTTGAAATTAACGAATTGGCCGTAAAAAACAGTTCAATTGTTGTTCTTTTGAGCACCTGAATCACGCCAAACTTTCACCGTTTGCAATACCACCGTCAGAATAATGATGGAAATACCGGCATAAAAGGATGGGCCCAGCGTTTTGTGTTCATTGTAAAACAAAAAAGCCAGCAGGATGCCATAAACAGGTTCCAGGTTGAAGGTGAGGTTAACGGTGAATGGCGATACTTTTGAAAGTGCCCTTACCGAAAGATTAAAGGCAAGAACCGTGCAGAAAAGGCTCATGAACAAAAGCCAAAACAGGTCTTTGGCATTGGGAAGATAGGTTGTTACAGGACTAAACATCAAGTAAACGGGAACAACAAAGTTCAGGACCATCCACCCCCCTCCAATTTCATAAAAAGTGATGGTATCTGCATCATGCTTACCGACAAACCTTTTGTTGAGGATGGGGAAAATGGTGGCCAGGAAGGCTGAGGTGATGCCAAAGATAATTCCGGTTCTGAAATGCTGGTCAAAATGAAAAATCAGGTATACACCGAGCATAACCAACATGCCTAGCAATACTTCAGTCATGATCGGTTTTCTGTTGGAAATCAATGGATCAAGAAAGGAGGAAAAAAATCCAACTGCAGAAAAGCAGACAAGGGCAATAGAAATATTGGCATATTTGATGGATCCATAAAAGGTTACCCAATGAAGGGCAATGATACCACCAATGCCAATGAGCGGTAGCATCTTTTTCCAGTGAAGCAGTTTGATCTTTTTCGTAAACATTGAAATGGCCAGCAAAATCAGGGCGGAGAAAAACATGCGGTACCAAACCAACAGGGATTCATTGACGGTAATCAATCGGCCCAAAACACCTGTAAATCCTGCAAGAAAGACGGAGAGGTGAAGTTGCAGGAGTGCTTTTTTCATGAAAGTTGCTAAAGATTGAGGGGATTAGCTTTTATCTCTTTGTTTGAGGAGGCCACCGAACAGGTATTGCATTTGCATGGACAGTACGCCAACAATTCCTTCCTGGATAATCCCTTTGGTCATTTTGGAGGCCCCAAATTTTCTGTCCCTGAAGGTTATGGGCACCTCTTTGATCTTGAAACCAAGTTTCCATGCAGTAAACTTCATTTCAATTTGAAAGGCATAGCCGACAAACCGAATGGATTTGAGGTCCATGGTGGCGAGAACTTTCCTGGAATAACAAACAAATCCAGCCGTGGCATCATTTACCGGAAGCCAGGTGATGAGTTTGCTGTAGAGCGCTCCGGCTTTAGAGATGAGTTTTCTGCTCAGGGGCCAGTTTTCAATCTTCCCTCCGCTAACATACCTTGACCCTACTGCCATGTCTGCTCCACCTGTATGACATGCATCGTATAATCTTTCGAGATCACTGGGATCATGGGAAAAATCTGCATCCATTTCAAAAATAAAATCATAGCCATTGGCCAAAGCCCATTCAAATCCTGCGATATAGGCGGTTCCCAGCCCCAACTTTCCAGCTCTCTCGACGAGAAAAAGTTCTTGGGGATGAAGGTGTTGCATTGATTTTACGATATCAGCCGTGCCATCGGGGGAATTATCATCGATGATCAATACATGGTACTGTTGACCAAGATTGAAGACAGCATCAACGATGAGTTGGATGTTTTCTTTTTCCTTGTAGGTTGGTATGATGACGAGCTTCTTCAAATCAGTGGTTGTCAGATTGACTTTAAAATGTTTTGGGTTTCAGCATCACGCGGTTGAAAATTTCAGTGAGTTTGAGCTTTGTATGCAGTGAGAATTCACTTTTCATGATCCAATCGTAGTAAGAAGGCTCGGTTTTCAATACATCCGCAACGGCCTTCCCTTTGTGCTTGCCGAAATTAAAGATTTCCTTTCCGTTTTCGATGACCATTCTTCTTGCAAAGTCTACAATTTGATCTTCTCCAACCACCTTCATCACGGTATCAATGGAATTTCCCAATTGGGGATATTTGATGATTTGGGCCAGAAATACTTCCCAGGTAGCGTTTATGTCTGTTTCTGCTGAATGGGCATTTTCCAGGTCTTTTTCGCAATAAAACTTGTAAGCGGCAGAAAGCGTACGGGGCTCCATTTGGTGGTAAATTTTTTGAACATCCAGCAAACGCTTTCCCTGAATATCAAATTCCAGTCCGGAACGGAGGAATTCTTCGGCCAATAATGGCCAGTCAAACTTGTTTGAATTGTACCCTCCCAGGTCTGCACCTTCGAGGTATTGCATGATTTCATTGGCAACCTGCTTAAAGGTTGGGGCATCCTTGACCATCTCATCAGTAATTCCATGAATGGCTGAAACCTCGGCTGGTATCGGTTTCTCAGGATTGATCAATCTCCGCTTCATTTGCCGGCTTCCATCCGTAGCAACCTTGAGCATTGCAATTTCCACCACCCTGTCCTGTGTCAGGCTTAGGCCTGTTGTTTCAAGGTCGAGAAATACAATGGGTCGGAGCAGTTCGATGTACATATGATAAATTATCACACAAGATAAGCTGAAAAAATAAGTGCGAAGAAGTATTTTCTCATCAATGTATAGGGGGAAATAAACTGTGAGCGTTGCGTTAAAATAGTGATTTTATAGAAAAAAACAATGATGAATATACTAAAAGCTTCAAAATTGAGTTCTATATTTGTAAAATCAAAACCATTTAAATGAGAAAGCCTTTTGTTTTGTTGTTCATATTTGCATCCATTATCGTTTTCAGCTCTTGCACCACCTACCGAGGTTCTGCAGGTGGCGGTTGTCAGATGAACAGGAACCTGGTTGGTTACAAATAGACATCTTCAACCCATGATATTAGAAAAGAGGCCCATTGGCCTCTTTTCTATTTTATCTACTTTACCGATTACATTTTTAGGCAAAAACCTGATGGAATGATTGCTCAAAATCAGCCTTGATGTCCTCAATATGCTCGATGCCTACGCTGATACGAATCATGTTAGACAAGACACCTGATTTCTCTTGTTCCTCTTCGCTCAATTGTTCGTGGGTGGTGGATGCCGGGTGTATGGCCAGGGTTTTGGCATCGCCGACATTGGCAAGATGGCTGACCAGCTTCAGCCCATTGATGAACTTCTTGCCATTTTCTGCACCTCCCTTGATGCCGAACTGAAGCACACCTCCGAACCCGTTTTGCAAGTAGGTGTTGGCAAGCGCATGGTAAGGATTGTTGCTCAAGCCAGGATACCATACAAACTCTACTGAGGGATGTGATTCCAACCAGTGGGCCAATGCCAAGGCATTCTCAGTATGTCTTTGAACCCTGAGTGATAAGGTTTCAAGGCCTTGCAAAAGCAGAAAGGAATTGAAAGGACTTTGTGATGGTCCAAAATCGCGCAGGCCTTCTACCCTTGCCCGGATGATGAAAGCAATATTTGGCATGCCCAGTGGATTGCCTTCTCCAAATACATCCCAGAATTTCAAGCCATGGTATCCTTCGGAGGGTTCTGTGAATTGCGGGAATTTTCCATTGCCCCAGTTATAATTTCCTCCATCTACAATCACACCACCAATACTGGTTCCATGTCCACCTATCCATTTGGTCGCTGATTCCACCACAATGTTGGCACCATGCTTGATGGGTTGTGCGAGGTATCCGCCGGCTCCGAAAGTATTGTCTACGATCAGTGGCAGGTCATGTTTTTGGGCAAGGGCTGCGAATTGCTTGAAATCAGGAATGTTCAACCGGGGGTTTCCGATGGTTTCAATATAGATGGCCTTTGTCTTTTCATCAATCAATTTCTCAAAATTTAACGGATCATCTCCTTCTGCAAACCTGGCTTCAATGCCAAGCCTTTTGAAGGCGACCTTGAACTGGTTATAGGTTCCACCATAAACATAGGAGCTGCTGATAAAATTATCACCCGCCTGTAGGATATTGTTCAACGCCAAAAATTGTGCAGCCTGCCCGGAAGAAGTGGCCAATGCGGCAACTCCACCCTCGAGTGCTGCGATGCGTTTTTCAAAAACATCAGTTGTAGGGTTCATCAACCTGGTGTAAATGTTGCCGAATTCCCTCAATCCAAACAGGTTGGCCGCATGGTCTGCATTTTTGAATACATAAGAAGTTGTTTGGTGGATGGGAACTGCACGTGATCCTGTTACAGGATCTGGCTCTTGTCCAGCATGCAATTGAAGTGTTTCGAATCTTAATTGGTTGCTCATTGTTTTAATATTTTATTAGTCTACAAATTTAGTAGAGTTAATTTAAATAATAAAATTTTGGGTTCTTTTTTCTTTAAAAAAATTAGAAATTATTCCGGAGAACGCTGGTTTACCCTGGTCGAAGCGTTGCGGATTTGGTTCAGCATTTCAGTGAGTGCTTTGACCTTTTCAGGATATTGGTCATACAGGTTCTTGTCTTCATGTGGATCTTCCGTAATATTATACAACTGCCCTATTGCACCTCCAGGCTTGGGATTGATCTGCTTGGGAACTGTAAAGCCACCTGATCCAAGGCCTTGGATCAATTTCCAATCTCCTATCCTGATGGCAAAATAACCGATAGAGGAACTGTGCACAACAGCTGGTTGATTGTCAACTGATTTGGATTTGCCTTTCAACACCGATAAGATGCTGTAACTGTCTTCTGTATTGTACCGTGGATTGGTATTGCCTACAATCTCTGCTGCTGTAGACATCAGGTTGGCCAAGGTGGTGGTGGCTGCAGAAACGGCTCCGGTTTTTGTATTGCCAGGCCATCTCACAATAAAGGGTACGCGGTGGCCGCCTTCAAAGGCATCCCCTTTCATTCCTCTCCAAGGGCCTGCAGACTTGTGCTGAAATTTATTGACATAATCATCTCTCCAGTAAGGTCCATTGTCGCTGGTAAAGACAATCATGGTATTTTTAGCAAGGCCCATGCTATCAAGGGTTTTCATGATGGCACCAACTGAGGCATCCACCTGTTGCACAAAATCACCATATTCTCCTGCACCGGAACTTCCGATAAAGCCTGTGATGGGCATCCAGGGAGTATGTGGTGCGGGCATGGGGAGGTACAGAAAGAAAGGTTTTTCTTTGGTTTGGCGCTTCAGAAACTCATTGGCTTTTCTTGTAAAACCTGGCAAAACATCAAAAAAATCAAAACTGGGAGACATCAGTCCGGGCCGCCAGAATGCGCCAGCATAGCCTGTATCAGGCTTTTTACCTGGTGTAAAGGACGTCAAGGGATCAACCAGTTTCCCATTCTCCACATAGCAATAGGGTTGCATGTCCAATGAAGCGGGCAGTACATATGAATAATCAAACCCATTGGTGTTGGGGCTGACGGTCATCGGTGCAGCAAGGTCTACATGGTCTGGATTCATTTCTGCATCAATGCCATAGCGCTTGTTGGCCAAGAGATGGGCGTATTCGCGTTTGGGTACCCATCCCAATCCCAAATGCCATTTTCCTACAACGGCGGTATTGTATCCATTTTCTTTCAGCATTGAGGCAACGGTTGCACGATCG
>CAILKQ010000205.1 GCA_903834825.1 uncultured bacterium
AGGCAGGACGCAGATGATAAACAGTATGACCCCCAGTGGTGAAGACACTTACTGCCGATTGAGACAAGCCGACTGTACGAATAAAAATAAGTACTACAAGGCCAACCAGTATACAAATTTTATTCATGGTTATTTTTCCAATCCCTGTTGAGTAACAATTGGCACATACCCTATCTCCATTCCTTTGGGAGGTTTGACAATCAAGGCAGGATCCAAATAGGCAAGCGTTCCAGACATGGGTGGTGGAAGGTATTCGCGTTCTTTTGTCCAAAACCTGTGCAGCAATTCAGCACGCCGCTGCATCTCTTCACGCTCCTTGCTGCTGAGACTGGCATTCAGCAATGCAGGCTGATCAGCGAATCGATACCAATAGTAGGTCAACGTACTGCCATCGCCCAATTTCACTTTGAAGGGCCCTGCTGCAGGACCAGGGGTTTTCCAGCAACTGGTATCTTCTTTGGGCGTTGTATAGACCAGCGAAGTCCTGTCATCTTCAGCCCTGCCAAAGCTCATCCCGTGAAGACCCGTTTCAGCTGGCACTTCAGTAGCAGCCACCGCAACCCAGGTACCTATTGTATCATTACCTGATGTAAGTAATTTATAATATTCAGGAAGTGTTACGACAGCACCGTTTCCTATTTTTCTGCTGCTGATCAATTCACCTTGCCAGCGTACTTTTAAAGTAGCAGCATCAGTAACATTTGCATCCATATAAGAAGTAATATTCGTCAAGGCGCGTTTTTCTTTTGGAATATGATCACCATAAATTTTCCAGTTTGACCTGACTCCCTTCTCAAACTTTTGCATGTGGGCTTTGCTGGTATCAATCATGCCACTGGCTGGTTTGCCGCCTTTGAACCATGCCTCCACATCTTTCCATAGCGCCTCCTTGTTGTACACCATCAAACGTTGCAACAACTCCGAATTGCCATCAGGGCCCACAGGATATTGTGTAGGAGCCATACGGGCAAATGTCTGCCCTTTGGTATCTGTGGCTTCATAGGAATGAATGTGCTGCGTTTCCATCTGAAAAGGCTTGTTGGCTTTTGATGGGCGCGTATCCGGAAACAATCCACCCAGGAGCGGATTGTCAACAGAGGCCTCGCTCCAGAAATAAGGTGTAAAGAATGCCACAGGTCCTTTGAAATTTCCGGTATTGAGGAAGAGGGTCCAGCACTGATTTCCGGTAGGAACGTCTTTGCCTGCTGTGACCAATTTCGGTTCAGTGAGGGGCAAGGGCAAATAGCCGCTACCGAACCATTCTCCACAGGTGCCCTGGCGAAGGTTCAGTCCGTCTGGAGGCCACAACAACCAGGGACTCAGTTGTGCAACACCATATTTCCCTTTGGATTTGCTCCAGTCCCTTCCCTTTCCGGCACCAGGCCCATTGGCCCATCCAGCAAAATTCAATTGCACACCACCCATGATAAATTTGGGTGTTGCGGTTGCAAACTCTGTATCGCGCCACCAGCCAAGTCCTCCTTCAATATCAGTATATAATTTTTCCACTGGCAAGGGGCCGTCATGTTCAGGATGCATCCAGGTTCCGAACAAGCCTGATTGAAAACTGCGTCCCGGATATTCCTTCACCAAAGGCCATGCGGCCGCATACATGGAGTAGCCTGCATTAAATGATTGATCAACTTTCTCCAGGCGTGTGATCATATAACCGCCAATATTTCCTTTTCTCAACGGCATGCGTAAGGAATCCTGCGCAGCAGCAAGGGTGGCCATCAACATGAAAAAAACATTCACGGTTATGCATTTCAACTGCATGAAGATGCTACGTTTGGATAAAGATGCAGGCAATGTTATTCGTTCCATTTTTATTGTGGGTTTTTATTTTTTAAGGCCTATTTACAGCGTTGTTATTTTTTCTTTTCTTTCAACAGTTTTTCTGCTTCTTGAATGATCCTGATGCGTGCAAGTTCTTCTGCCTGTTGCTGCAACATTTTCTGTTTTTTCCGGTATTCTTCATATTCACCATTCAGGTAGGGTGCTTCTGGATAATCCCAATGGTCTGTCCTAAAAAGCGGCACAGGAATAATTCTGTCTGCATCACTGACAAGATTGCCCAAGGGATTGCGCGCCCAGGCATAGCGCAGCTCTACTGGATTGGCAACAAGATCATTCCATACAACGACCCTTTTTTTATCATTGACTTTTTGCCCTTTTCCGTTCTCCACTTTCAGGTATTCTGCCTTTGCAGGATAAAAATGTTGATCAGTTCCTGCAATTGAAAAACCTTCCAAAGGCCTGTCATCAGAGGATTTCACTTCTTTGTTAAAGGTTACGATAATTCGATCCTTGAGCCTTTCGATACTGTTACAGATTGCCGGCTCCCATCCAAGATCAAACCCATATTGGGTTGACAATGCCCAACGGGCCATTCTTTCCCCCAGTTCCACTTTTTTTTGAGGATGGTACCAATTTACCTGTTGATCGTAAGCAGCAGCATAGCCGGTATGGGGTAAATCCCGAAAGGCATTAAACTGCCCCTCACGAATGGCTGGCGCAGGATCCAACATCCTCAATTCATAATTATCCAAAGTTTGTGGTTCACCACCGGCACTCAACTCCATGATCCCGAAGGGTAAATTTTTGTTGTTGAACAAAGCCCTCCAGTC
Organism: uncultured bacterium; assembly: GCA_903834825.1. GTDB lineage: Bacteria > Bacteroidota > Bacteroidia > Chitinophagales > Chitinophagaceae > Pollutibacter. The sequence continues at coordinate 2,628 of CAILKQ010000205.1, forward strand.
ATTGATCAATGCTTTGTAATTCGCTGCATACAATGCAGGCCGGGCATCGCCCAGGGCATTGTTATAGCCCTGGTGAAACACTGCTCCTTTTACAGTGAGCCCACCAATGATAGCCACCATTCCCATATAGGAAGCTCCGGGAAAATTCCTGTCCAGCGAAGGCCTTAATGAAGGCTCTACCGGCTTTGGAGCAGGTTCCAATCCCTGGCTTTTCAAGACCAGGCTTCTTTTCTCCCAATTGGTGATTTTTGTCTTAAGGTCTTCAACCGGATCATAGGCCGCTTCCTTATCATTCCATTGCTTTACCAAGGCTTTGTTCTCGGGCATTGTATTCAGCGTCTTGGGGCTTAGCCAGGCTTCTACAGTTGTTCCGCCCAATGATGCATCGATTAAACCAATGGGTACTTGACTGACCAACTGTAATCTCCGACCAAAAATATATCCCAATCCAGAGAATGTTGCAACCGTTGAAGGAGAGCAGGTAAACCAGTATCCTTTTTTATCGTACCTGTCGTTCCAGCTATCGTATTCATTGATTCTTTCAAAATCCTTCTTGGGCAATTGACCCACAGAACTGGGGATGGTCATGAGGCGTATACTGGGAAAATGGGCCGATAAAACCTCTGCATCGCCATGAAAAAGCCTGGATAAATCCATCTCCATATTGCTCTGGCCTCCAAGGACCCATACATCACCAACCAAAACATTGGTGAATACAACCGCATTAACTTTGCCAGCGATTTTCATGTTCTGGGCCTTCGTATTCGCCTTCATTGGATCGAGATGGGTAGACCACTCCCCTTGCTGATTTGCCTGAGTGGATTTAACCTGTCCTCCAAATTCAATTTTTATCTGCTCAGACGGATTGGCCCATCCCCATATTTTCACAGGCTGGTCTCGCTGCAAGACCATGTTGTTGTCAAAAATATGGTGGGGACGAACCTGCGAAAACAATGAACCGCCCAATAAAAAAAACAATAAAAACATCGTCGCTGCAGGAGCTGTTGTACCCTTAGATTTCATACTGTAAGTTTAGCCAATAAATTTTAGAGTAAGAGTAAACAATTCTTCACCTGTTTTAACCCGATTTTATCAGTTCAATAGGATTTCTAAGCAACAAGCGATAAATTGATGGATTGTGATTTCCTCTTGAACCCAGTTGATAAATATAAAATGAATCAGCAATGCAAAACAGGTATGAAAAACAGGAAAATAGCACAATTGAAAAAAAATACCATAGGCCTGTTTGTTGTCATTTCAGTTTGCTGTATCTCTTTTAATGTAATCAAGGGTTGGAATCTTCAACCCGACCCTGTCAACCCTGCTGCAGATGAGATCTGGGCCTGGAAGACCATCAAACCTGGCGTTCACACTGGGTTTGGATCCACTGATATTGCCTACGAAAAAAGTCTTCCTCCTTCGGGAAAAATTTCTGCTTCCGTCAATCTTCAGGGCTGGAAAGGAGAAAGGATCAATTGCCTCTTGCTTGTTTGGTCTGCTGAAAAAAAAGATGAGGTCATTGTCAGGGCAAGTCCGTTTCGCAACAGTGATCATCAACTCGATAAGGGAATCACCTCCATATCTATCGTCAATTATGTTTTGAGCAATGAATTTGCTGGCGGATGCGGTACCAGGGATTTGGATAAATCTCCATCACAGATGAGTCCTGACCTGCTCAAAAAAGCCAACAAGTTTGGCATCAATTCCCAAGAAACAAAACCTGTATGGATTGCTGTTGAAATACCCGCACAGGCGCCCCCGGGGGTTTACAAGGGAAACATTTCAGTTGAATCGACGTCCGGCACAGTAAACCATACAATAACATTGGAAGTGATGAACAAGTCTCTTCCGGCACCTTCAGCATGGTCCTTCCATCTTGACCTTTGGC